>NZ_NFJA01000060.1:0-23534 GCF_002159615.1 Bacteroides sp. An279 | reverse complement strand
TGGAGAGATTCTCCACGGGGTAACGCCTCCGTCTGGTACTGAAAGTAAAACCTTTCAAGATCTTCACTGCTATACATAATTCTATAAATTTGGTTGGCAGCGAAGTTACCCATTTCAATCAATAGCCATTTTTTGACTACTTACAGAAATATCTTGCTAAAAAATCATCTGGTGTCATAACCGGAAGTTTAGACAAGGAAAAGTCTTTAACATTTCGGGTAACAATGACACTTACGTTTTCTTTTATAGCTGAACAATACTGCAACGCATCCTCAAAATCATCAAAACCGGAAGACAGCGCATTGTCAACAGTTTGTTCATCAGCTAAAGTTACATGCGAAAGTTTACGCAAATTAGATAAGAGTATACGTAATTCTTCAATAGGATGTTTTCGAAGGACATAAGCTGCTGTGGCATAAGTCAAAGGAGAGATATATAAAGACAATTCCCTTTTATAGGCCAACGTAAACAATTTTACAGCAGCAGGATAGAACCTTTCACGCTTATCCAGCAAATCTATTACAACATTTGTATCAAGAAATGCCCTTTTCATTGATGCTTCTGTTCTAAATGGCCATAATAGGCTTTCCGTCCGTTGATGTCGTCATCATCTACCTGAGCCCCAGCTCCTAACAGACTCAATACAATATCCGGAATTTCTTCCGTCTCTTCTCTTGAAGAGGTGAGACGCGAAAGAAAATCTTCAATAATGGAAGAAAGGCTTTTCCCTTCTGCTGTAGCGTATGCTTGCGCCTTGTCTACCAATTCCTTGTTCAGTCTGATTGCTGTCGTTGCCATAGCTTTATCCCTTTTCTGCAAAAATAAAAATTATTTTTGTTATAAGCAAGGAGTATGTTTCAAAATCAGTCTCTTCCAAACAAATCCCTCGTATGGCAAATCCCTCGTATAAACCTTTTCCTGTACATCATCCAGACAAGCGTCATAGCGGTTGGCGATAATCGCCTGGCTCTGCGCCTTGAAAACATCCAGGTCATTCACCACCTTGCTGCCGAAAAACGTACTGCCATTCTCCAGCGTAGGCTCGTAGATTATCACTTCCGCACCTTTGGCTTTCACCCGTTTCATTACACCTTGGATGCTTGACTGACGGAAGTTGTCCGAGTTTGATTTCATTGTCAAGCGGTAAACACCGATGACGCACTTTTTTCTTCTGATGGATTGAAATCGCCACGGTTATAATAATTATAGTAACCAGCTTTGTGAAGTACACGGTCAGCAATAAAATCTTTTCTTGTTCGGTTGCTTTCCACGATAGCTTGAATCAGGTTTTCGGGCACATCGGCATAGTTGGCAAGTAGCTGTTTCGTGTCCTTAGGAAGACAATAACCACCATAACCGAAATTCGGATTGTTGTAATGAGTGCCGATTCGTGGGTCAAGACAAACACCGTTGATTATAGCCTGTGTATTGAGTCCTTTCATTTCTGCGTAGGTATCCAGTTCGTTGAAATAGCTTACACGCAAGGCAAGATAGGTATTGGCAAAAAGTTTCACCGCTTCGGCTTCCGTTGTACCCATGAACAAGGTGTCAATGTTTTCCTTTATTGCTCCTTCCTGCAATAATTCCGCGAATGTGTGGGCTGCTTCATCCAGCCGCTTATCCCCTTCGGGTCTGCCTACGATGATGCGGCTGGGATAGAGGTTGTCATACAATGCCTTGCTTTCGCGCAGGAATTCGGGTGAAAAAATGATGTTGTCGCACTGCATTTTCTTGCGGATGCTTTCGGTATAGCCTACGGGAATGGTGCTCTTAATCACCATGATGGTGTGCGGATTGACACTCTTTACCAGTTCAATGACTTCTTCTACATGGCTGGTATCGAAATAATTCTTTACCGGTTCGTAATTAGTAGGTGCTGCAATCACCACAAAATCTGCATCACTGTATGCCTTTGCTCCGTCCAATGTTGCGGTCAGGTTCAAATCTTTCCCGGCAAGATACTTTTCAATGTATTCGTCCTGGATGGGTGACTTGCGTTGGTTGATCAAGTCTACCTTTTCGGGTATCACGTCTACAGCCGTTACCTGATGGTGTTGTGCCAAGAGCGTGGCAATGGAAAGTCCTACGTAACCTGTTCCGGCTACGGCTATTTTTATATTCTTCATATCGGTAAGTTTATGTTGTTCTATTGTGGTTGTAGGCAATCGCTCATGCTTTTTAGGGATATATACTGCATCGGCAGTTGCAGTATATATTCATCGGCAGTTGCAGTATATATTCATCGGCAGTTGCAGTATATATTCATCGGCAGTTGCAGTATATATTCATCAGCAGTTGCAGTATATATTCATCAGCAGTTGCAGTATATATTCATCAGCAGTTGCAGTATATATTCATTTTTCGTGGATACTATCCTGTATGGTCTGTTCTGCCTGCCGCGCGTTCGGGGCGATGAGGTTCTTGCCGCCGTTGATGATGCAGGCAGACTTGGAGTCTTCCTACCCGTGTAGCTTGTCTGGCTCATCGTGATACTCCTTGAGCATTATCCGACGGTTTCAGCCATTCCAGGAAATCGAAGATGTTGGGTTCGTCCAGGTAGATGCCCATGCCGGCATAGCTGGCTTCATCAGGGTCTTCCGGGATGGTATACAGGCCTTCGTAAAGGCTGATCCGTCTGCCGAACGGTGTGGTGAAGTAGACCTACCTTGCTGCCTCATGCTCCTTTTTAAAGATGTCGCTCCAGATGGCCTCCCCGTTCCAGCCAGCTGCGGCGTCATCCGTAAGCCGGACAGCAGGGCCGCTGATGTATGCCTTGTCCTTATAAAAGACGAGCTGGGCGGCGAGACAGCCGGTCCGGACATCCTCTGGGACAGGGCTACGGGACGTTACGTCCTTGAACAGCCTGCCGTCCCTGTGGCGCAAAGTGAATGTACGTCCGTCTTTTACGCCAATGACCGTATAGGTATCCAGCCGTTCGGAACGGACGGTATCGAGAAGGCCTGCCGCTTCCTGCAGCGGGAGCCTTTCCCACTCCTCCATTAAAGGAGCCGTCAGACGGCACTGCCTTGCCAAAGTAGCCGGCAGGGAATTGCCGTGTTTGTCCTGCCAGTTGAAGGCAAGGTCCGCCCATAACATCTGCCGGGCTGCCTGCTTTTCTCCGGCGATCCGCAGGAACATCGGCTTGCGGCAGCGCAAGTCCGGATAGACATGCCGCAGGACCCTGTCTTCCCGTGCAAAATAGGTCAGCACATCGCTCAGACGCTGGAAGTCGCATGACAGCACGCTTTCCGTTATCCATTGCCTGAGGGCGCTGCAGGGGGCATCCGCCACAGCCTGTGACACAAGGTCGTGGACCTGTGAGGTGGCATTGGCACTCATGCCGGATCCGTCGCACCACCGGAACACCACATTGCCCAGGCTGCGGTACATGTCTTCGTAAACGCCGTCAAGCCCGATGGCGACGGTATTTTCCGTATAAAGCAGCAGGGAAAGGATAAGCCGCCCATCGAATGCCCGTGCATCCTGTTCCGCCAGATGGTGCAGCCTGACATAGATCCCATAAAAGAAAGCCACGTCGCCGTCCACGTTCATGGACGGATGGTGAAGGCGTTTCCATCGGGACTTGAACTGGTCTATCGTATGCATTTTATTTCAGGTGACAAGTTAACGGGTTGACAAGTTGACGAGGTTTTAGATGCCATTAGTGTAATCAGAACCTTGTTGCCTTGTCAACTGATACCTTGTCAACTATAAAAACAGGATGTATTCCGGCTGTACCTCAACTGAAGCGGTCAGGAGGTTGGGGAGTCCGACGAACAGACGCCTGATGCGTGAACCCTGCAGTTTTTGCAGATATCCTTCATAACCGTCCAGGAAACCGCCGATAATACGTACTTTCCTGCCTATCATGTCGGAGGATATTTCATCCGGCGTGTAATAACGTGGACTCTCGGAGGACTCTACGGCGTGGATGAAACGCTGCATGTCGGCATCCCTTACCGTCATGGGGATCCTGTAGCCGCCACGCACATAGCGGTACTGGATAGTGTTGTACGATTCAACGACTGAGTCGATGGAATGCCGGGTGTCATGCACGAAAAGCAGGTCCTGCATGAAAGGGACTTTCTCACGGCACCGTTTGCCATGCCTTACCGAAAGTTTCCACACCATCGGTGTAAAAGCCTCTATCCCCAGCTCCTCGAACAGCCTGTATGCCGGTAGCCTGGCGTTGCATCTTTTAAGGTCGCGCATGACGAACCATTTCAAACGGTCGTGTTCATCGGGCAAAGCGGCGTCTGCCGCCGGGATACCGTCCTGTATGTTAGGGTAAGATTCATTCATGGTTCAGGCAGGGACATTTCTTCTAATCCTGCAAGCTATTGTAAAATACTCAATAATAAGCAGTTATACGCGCCGGACTGTTGGCTTCTCTTTATTTTCATAAGATTGTTCCAGCTCCGTCACTGCTCCCAACAACGCCTGCATCGGTGTTGGTTTCCATGACGGATTCCATCCGTCTCATAATAGGAGATGTTCATTTTTCCCCTGGTTGAATTGTTATATATTATGCGTGATACAGATTTGTGCATTTCTCACCACTGACACAGGTACACAGAGTCTTTTAACTTTTTCCTCTGTGGTACTCTGTGGCCTCTGTGGTGAATAGTTATGTTTCATTAAAATACATAGTCTATACCGCATATAGTATAAACTATTATCCGTGCTAATCTGGGTTAATCCGCGTTTCAAAACAAATTCTGAATGGATAAAAAACAAGGAAGGTGTGCCGAAAAGTTAGTTTTCATTTCGGCACACCTTCCTTGTTTGAATGGGGTAGTTGTCGTTAGAAGTATAAATAACGCTGGTCGGTTACTTTACCTTTTTCACGCAGTTCGGAGATGCATTGATTTGCATAGGCTGAACTCATGGATGAGAGTGCAGATTCTTCTTTTTTAGCATCAAATTCTTCGCTGCCTTTGTTTTTGGCGTATACTTGAATCATATAGACACCTGCGTTGCCTTTGATAGGTGCCGATACCTTTTCTACGTCGGTTTTCGAAGCGTAAGCACTGATGGCAGGTTCGCTGGCATGTGTAACAGAAATGTATGCCGGGGCATTGAACGTTACGTGTTTTACGCTGTCGCTTACGGCATCTTTCATTTCTTTTATTTGTGCCAGGCTGTTGAAGTCCTTCATTTGTCCCATCAATTGTTCGGCTTTCTTGTTGCGGATGATTTCGTTACGCAGCATGTTTGCCACTTTGTTGATGTTGACGTAACCTTTTTTGTTGATGGCTTCTACGCCTACCATAATCATGTGGTCATTGTCTCCACATTCGTAAAGCGGAGAAACTTCGCCAGCTTTAGCGTTGAAAATCCATCTCAAGGCTTCCTGGGTAGAGTGGATGTTGCCTACGTAGTGTGCATCGCTGGTGAAATCGGAACGTGGAATTACTGTGTAACCGGCTTCTTCTGCGTTCTTTTTCATGTCTTCCAGCGTTGTGTTCTGTGCTACGAACTGGCTGAATTTGTTATAAGCATCATTGTATGTTTCTTTGCTGAATTCAACCGGGCATTTGATAACGGCTACATCATATTTCGGTTTCATAGCCTTTTTGTTCATTACCTGAAGAATCAGGTTGGCTTGTCCTACTTTCAGGTTCTTCAGTTCGTTTACCGGCTGGTTGATAAGTGTCTGGATGTACTTCAAGTTGTCAGCATCCAATGCAGCACCTTCCCAGCTCATGGCATTCACCCATGTAGCTTCGCCTGTCTGTCCGTATGCTTTTGCCACTTCTGCAAAGTCGGCACCTCCCTTGATAGCATTGAAAATGCTGTCTGCCAGTTCGGTACGTCTTGCTTCTGTGTCTGCCATTACCTGAATCTGACGGAATTGGATAGAGTCGGGAGCCGTAGTCTTGGCAAGAATCTTGAACGTGTTGTACGAGTCATCGCCCGCATTGTAATAAGGACCGTATACCTCGTTGACTGACGCAGAGTCAAGACGGGCTGCTACATCTTGTGGCAGTGAAGTCTTGTTGATGGCTACGCCTGTATAGTTGACGGTAGAACCGGTAGAGCGGACAAATGAAGCATAGTCTGTCGTGGTTTTGTCCAGTTGGTCTGTAAATTCGGTTACTTCCTTCAATACGGCACCGCGGTCTTCGGCAGAAGGTACTACATGTACATCGATGTACTGGATGTCACGGGTCTCGACCGGTTGTTTGTAAGATTCTTTCCGTTCGTTGTATAAGTTCTTGATTTCTTCATCGGATACGGTGATGGTAGAATCGCTGATGCTGGCATAAGGAACCCCAGCCAGAAGCAGGTCGCTTTGTTCGGTGCGTCCCTTGAAAGCATCTTCTGCTGCCACCGGGTTCGAAATCAAGGATTTTGCAATCAGATTCTGGTATTTGGATGCCAGCAAAGATTGTCTCAATGTCTTTTCTACAAATGTCCAGAAGTTACCCAGTTTTTGGTAATACTCTACATATTGTGCAGGCATTTGTGATGAGCCCAGGTTGGCATATTCTACCAGAAATTTTTTCAGCATATCCTTGTCGAATGCTCCTGTCTGTGGGTTACGGAACGGAGTCTGCATCAGCAGCGGGTTCGTACCTTCGTCGATGACTGCCTGAAGTTCTTTATCGGTAACAGTCAGTCCCAGTTTCTCTGCTTCTCCTGCTATCAGCTGGTTGGTGACATAAGTGTTCCATACCTGGTCTTTGACGTTTGTCAGCTGGTCTTCGTTCAACGAGTTCAGCCCGTTGGTCAGCTTGATGACTTCGCTGAATTCATCTACCATTTTTTGATACTCTTGTGCGGAGAGTTTTTCTCCATTGACTTCTCCGACGTCTTGTCTTCCCTGATGCGGCTGGAGAACTTTCCATGCATCACCCGCAATGAAAGCGAATAAGGCAAGACCGATTACGATGACCAAAAGTGGTCCTTTGCTTCTAATTGATTGTAAAGTTGCCATTTAAAGTTATTATTTTGTTTATTGTTTTTCCTTTTAGCGCACGAAGATACAAAAAATGTACGTAGCAGTGTCGTTTTTCCTCAAAAAAATGATGTTTTCCTTATGTTTGAGGCATAACTTTCAGTTTGACCAGCTCTATTTTCGTAGCTGTGACCTTGATTATCTTGAAATGAAATTGATTGATGTTTACTATTTCATGAGGTTTGGGAAAGCTTTGGAATTCGTGGAGAATCAGCCCTCCGATGGTTTGGTATTCGTCGCTTTCGGGCAGGTTGAGTCCGAATTCCTCGTTTGCCTTTTCAATTTCAAGCCGTCCGGAGAAAATGTATTCGTTGTCACCGATGGCTTTGGCTATGGTAGATTTGGTATCATGTTCATCTTCAATGTCACCCAGGATTTCTTCTACCAGATCTTCCATGGATACAATACCCGATGTACCTCCGAACTCATCGACTACTACGGCAAGTGACCGTTTTTGCTGCATCAACAGTTTCATCAGTTTATGGGTACTCATCGATTCGGGTACGATAGGGATGCGGCGTATGTTTTTGTGCCAGTCGGTGAGAGGCTTGAACATTTCAGAGGAATGGATATAGCCTACGATATTGTCAATGCTTTCTTTATAGACGATGATTTTACTGATGCCATGCTCGATAAATGTTTCTTTTAGTTTTTCGAGCGGAGTATCGAGTTCTACAGCTATGATTTCGGTACGGGGAATCATGCAGTCGCGTACCTTGATATTCGTAAAGTCGAGGGCATTGCGGAACAGTTCGATTTCGGTGTTGATGTTCTCCGGGTCATTCGTGTCTTTCAAGCTGTTTTCAATAAATGTGTCGAGGTCGACTTTGGTGAATGCCTTTTCTTTTACTTTTTTATCGACTTTATGTCCGGATATGCGTAAAATGCCGGTGGAGAGTGATGCCACAAGCCAGCTGATGGGATACAGGATTATATAGAAGATGAAGGCGGGTACGGCAAAAAGTCGCAACATGTGTCCTGGAAACATCTTGAACAATGTTTTGGGGATAAATTCGATGGTGAGAATCATGATTGCCGTAGAGGTCAGGATTTCGATGATTATTATCCAGGCAGCAGGCAGGGATGTACGGGGGAATGCATATTGCCCGAACAATTGTGTCATCCCGATGCAGAACATTACCAACGAGAGGTTGTTTCCTACCAGCATGGTAGACACGAAGTGATTGGCATCGTGGTAAAATTTGGAAAGAATCTGTGCCGACAAGCTATTGTCTTTCCTCATCTCGAAGCGTAACTTGCTGGAGGAGAGGAAAGCTATTTCCGTCCCTGCGAAAAAGACGGAAAGTGTCATGCATATGATTAGGTTAATGATAAGGCTCGTCATGTCACTTAATTGGTTTTCGGTTGTTGGACGGTATCTGCCGGTGCTGTATCTTCTACGGTAAAGATACCGGTATTATTGAATATTTGGTATTCGGTCATTTGCTGATTCGATTCGAATCCGTATCCGGTTAGTATTTTGTCGGGCTGTTCGATCCGGATATAGCGGTCGGAATAGATTCGTTCTTTGCCTTGGTCCCAATACATCAGTTGGGTGTCGAATTTGTCGCCCCGTTGGCTACGTATATGTACATTGCCGCGAAGTTCCCATAATTTCTTGGGTTCGTAATAAAAAGCCGTATCTGCTTTGATGCTGGCGTCTATGTGGAACAGGGTATCGAACTTTTCCAGGTAAATGCCTTTCTGGAATGCCCAATACGGGGTGTCTATCCGGCTGTAAACAAGCCATTCGGCTGTAATGATTTTATAGCGTATCATTCCAGAGTCGGAGATGTAGGTAGTTACTCCGGTGGTGCGCATGTCTGGGATGGAGTCTCCTTTTCCTACAGCTTCTGCCAGATTTTCTTTTTTCCCGCATGAAGGCAGTAAGACAGCCATTAAAATTGCCCATGCGGCAATCGTCAGGCACAGCGGTATCATGTATTTCTTTTGGTTCGGTTTATGTTGTATCATGTCGGTTTATCTTAAGATTATGGTTTCGTTTATCCATCCGCCCAAAATGACGGCGTTGCCTTTCTTCAGTCCCAAGCCGGCAAGTGCTTTTTCGGTAGGGATATGTTTCTGGTAGGTATTGATGAGCTGGGTTGCTTCATCGGCTGTGCTTGTATCGACTGATTGGGCTTTTTGCAGCTTGTCGATTACGGCAAAGTAAGTGCATTGGTTCAGGGTGGCTTCTTTGCACCAGTTGGGGTTCGAAGCATACATTTGCGCAATCAATATGTACGGTTTACCTTCGTCTTTATCAAGGGATATGGATTTGAGTGCATATTGTTTTGCCCGTTTCCATTGTTTGTCTTGAAACAAGACTCTTGCCGCACGATAGCAATATTCGGCTTTGTCCGCAGGATTGGGGGCCAGCATTGCCGCCTCGTCAAAGTAGGTTATGCTTTCTTCTATTTTGCCCCTTTGATAGCATAAGCGTCCACATTCTGCTGCAAGTCCAGCTGTAGGCGTTAAGGTATAGGCGGCTTCTGAAGCCGTCAGATATACTTCTTCACCCGTGCACTTCAGTTGTCTCAGGGTAGAAAGAACCAGATTGATATATGCCAGGTCGGTTCTATGCTGTTCTATTTTGGGGGCATATAGTTTTTGTAAGTCCTCACAGGTTACACATCTGCTCTCGATAAAGCGGGTGTCTATGTAGTCTTTTGTTATTGACCATAGATGTTGCTTCTGTGGGTCGTTTATGGTGTTTTCCAGCCGGAAGCGGATGTAGCGGGATGCCTTCAGGTAGTCTTGGATAAACTGTTCGATGTGTCCGGCATTTGTTTTCAACTTTTGCAGCGACAGGTCCATGAGGTCTTCCAGCATATAATAAGTGGACTTCTCTTTTTCCATGCCGATGGCTTCTTGTTCTTTTCTGTATGCCTTGTCTATATTGATGTCGGTACCCGAGAACATGACATAGTCGTGTATCTTCATCCCCAAGACGAATCCGGGGGTAACCGGTGTATGGGTCAATGTGTTCAATGAATCCAAATATTGTATGTGCTGGTCATGTATATTCATCAATTCTGTCAAGTAATCCTCTTCCTTTGTTTCGTTATCCGAATCGGCAATCAGTGCACGCAGGATTTGGGTGCCATCGGTGTAGATATTGGGAGATGCCCAGGGGGCTTCGGTAAATACCGATTTCCATGGGCTGTAGGCTTGGGCAAAATCATTTTTTTGCAGATAAGTTTTATACAGGGCAATATGCTGTATGCACCGGACACTATCTTCACCGTGTCCGAAGCGTGAACCATCTTCTATTCCTTTTTGTGCATTGGCTGAAAGGGAACAGAGGAGCCATATTACCAATAAACCTGCATACTTCATGGCATTGCGGATAACCGCTTCCTTAGTTGACTTTCCATTTCATGAACCAGCGTTCGTTGAAGGTCAGACCCAACTTGATGACAAAGCGGTTCTCTGATAATACATTGGCAACTGAAGGCTGCACGCGTACATATTCTCCTGTCAGGCTTAAGATAGTCCTGTATTGAAATACATTGAGAGGGAATCCGAATCCGGCACTGACACTATATTCGGAAGGACCTTCGAATTGGGGAAGCTTCAGGTAAGGAGTGGCATAGTTGAAGCCTACGCGGTAACGTACCCGTGCCAAGTAGTTTCTTCCGATGGGGTTGGGCAGGTATTCGGCTCCTATCGCGATTTTGCTGCGGTCTTTATACATATCGGTCTGGTTGTTGTATTTTACCGAACCCCATTTTTGCAGGGTATAGTCGGCACCGATGGTCAGCCTGTTTTTATGCATATATGCCACACCGGCACCGAATGTGTGCGGAATGCCATACGAATCGTATATGTTCGTTTCGTTTGTTGTAGAATAATTCGAATTGTCGGTAACTTGAATGCCTCGCGTGTCGGTCGAGTTCAGGGTATGTCCCAGTTCGTACACCAAGCCCAGTGTCAGGTTGTCAGTCTTGTTGATCTTCTGGGTGTATTGCAAGCCAAAATTGGCCACATAGCTTTTTACCCTGACTTCGTTGTAGACAATGGTCTGGTCGCTGGTAGTGTTGAATCCTACACTGGACTGGTAATTGAGCGAGCCGTACATGTATCCGGCACTTGCTCCGATAGAAAGGTTATCCAGTATCTTGAATCCCAGCCCTGCGGTAATCTGTTGCAGACCTCCGTCGCCATAAAATGTATTGGTAGCCGTATAGCTTTCGCTTCCTTCTACAGGGGTAGTGGTCGAAAAGTTATATCCTACGTTCGAAAACGGAGTGAATCCGACGGCAATACCCAAGCGCTTGTGCAGGCGGAACTGCATGGCGATATAGTCAAAGCTGGAGTTCTTGGCATTGGAACTGATGCCGTTTTCCTTGTAGTTCGAACTTTTCAGGCTCATTCCCATATCGAACATGAACGAAAGAGAGTCGACCGAAGATATGGATGCCGGATTGGTCAGGTTGATGTGTTCGCTGTAACGCAGGCCGTAACCGATGCCTCCCATGGCTGCATTGTTGGCAAAACCGCGGTCGGACAAGTCGCCCAGACCATATCGTGTATAAGGAGAGTTCGTGCTTGACTGGGCAGAGGTCGTCAACCAGCTTCCTATCATCAAGACGCTGAGTAGAAGTGCTTTATTTCTTAACATTATAATTCAATATTCTGTTTAAACCTTTCAATACTAAAAATCTGTCTGCAAAGATGATACTTTTTAAGTTTGTATCAAAAGAAAATTTATCTCCTCCGGTTAAAAAAACCAAAAGGTCAGGGTATTTTTTTTGCATCAGACGGATATAGCCCATGATTTCGAACTCGATGCCTTTGATGACACCTGCGCGGATTGCGGTTTCGGTACTGTAGCCGAACTCGGGCAGGTCGCCTCCTTTTTCTATCAGAGGAAGCTTGTCGCAACAAGCGTTCAAGGCTTTGAAGCGGGTATAGATGCCTGGCGAGATGTTTCCTCCCCAGTAGCATCCTTGTGCATCGATGAACTCATAGGTGAGTGCCGTACCCGCATCGACGACCAGCAGGTTCTTGTCCGGACATAGGTAATTGGCTCCTACTACTGCTGCCAGCCGGTCCATGCCCAATGTTTTCGGGGTTTTATACATATTCCGGATGGGTACAGGAGTTTCGTACGTCAATTCCAGAATGGGCAGGTCTATCTTCTTCAGCTGCCTGCGTATCGTATTGCTGAGCGAGATGACAGATGCAATGATGATGTGTCCGATGGGGTATTTGTGGCATAGCATGGGAAGATAGTCCAGCGAATGGTTTGACCCGCGGAGCACTTCTACCATCTCTTCTTTGTCGAATACGGCAAGTTTGGCAACAGTGTTGCCTATGTCGATAACTAAGTTCACTTCTTTTCGTTTTTTGCGGTGCAAAGTAAATTAAAAAATGAATAGGTCACGCAATAAAACTCATAATTTCTTTCGAACATCTGAATTATTCCTTGTATTTTTGCACCCGGATTGAGACAGAAACGAATATAGAATGAAGAGGAAACTCATATACTTGCTCTTGGCGTTGCTTATAGTCGGGTTTGCCCGCGCAGCCAGCTTCAAGTCGGACAGCATACGGTTCAGCTTGCTTACCTGTGCGCCGGGAAGCGAAATTTATGCGCACTTCGGGCATACGGCTATCCGGTACGAGAACTACACGAGGGAGATTGACCTGGTGTTCAATTACGGGATGTTCAATTTCCGTGAGCCGCATTTCGTGTGGCGTTTCGTGAAAGGAGAGACCGATTATCAGCTGGGTATTACACCTTATATATATTTTAGGGCTGAATATGCCATGCGTGGCTCTTCGGTGTATCAGCAAGTGCTGAACCTGACACAGGAGGAAAAGTTGAGGCTTCTGGGATTGCTCGAAGAGAATTACCGTCCTGAGAATCGGGTGTACCGGTATAATTATTTTTATGATAACTGTACCACCCGTGCCCGCGACCAGATAGAGA
Source organism: Bacteroides sp. An279 (assembly GCF_002159615.1). Lineage (NCBI taxonomy): Bacteria > Pseudomonadati > Bacteroidota > Bacteroidia > Bacteroidales > Bacteroidaceae > Bacteroides > Bacteroides sp. An279. Next base: position 10,635 of record NZ_NFJA01000060.1, on the reverse strand, counting down.
AAGCTATCGAAGGAAAAGTGGTGTATGCCGATTCCATCGGCGGAAAGACATTCCGTAGCATCATTCACGAGTTTACCTCCGAAGCTCTGTGGGACGAATTCGGTATCGACCTTTGTCTGGGTGTGGAGGCGGACCGGGAGATAGGAAAACGCCTGCAGATGTTTGCTCCTTTCTATATGTTGCATTATGCGGATAGTGCTTATATTGTGTCGTCCGCCGGAGTGAAGCGTCCGTTGGTGTCCGAAAAGACAACTATCGTCAATGTCGATCCTGAACCAGTGGAACCAGGTTTTCCTTTATCTCCGGTGGCGTGTGGTATCTTGTTCCTCATTGTTTGCATCGTGATGGGATGGGTACAATGGAAGCATCGGTGTGTGTGGTGGGGATGGGACGTAGTGTTGCTCTTGCTGCAGGGGCTGGCAGGGTGTATCGTCGCTTTCCTGTTTTTCTTCTCTACCCACCCCACGGTAGGCTCGAACTGGTTGCTCTGGTTGTTCAATCCGGTGCCGTTGTTCTACCTTCCATTCCTCGTTTTTCATGAGAAAAAAGGGCTGAAAGACCCTTATCATGTCATAAATATCGTGTATTTAACATTATTTATGGTGATTATCCCGATTTGTGGGCAAGAATTTAATTTAACAGTATTACCTTTGGCACTCGGTTTGCTGGTGAACTCCGTGAGCCGTATATTAGTTTGGAACAAAAAGTAATGAAAGAACGCATACTGACATCTTTAATCACCGTGATTGTACTGACCGGGCTGCAGGCACAGACCGCGTCACCCGTACCCCGTCTGGTAGTTGGCCTTACCATCGACCAGCTCCGTTCGGATTACATCGAGGCATTCTCTGCCTTGTATGGCGAGAAAGGCTTCAAACGGCTGATGAAAGAAGGGCGGGTGTATTGTAATGCGGAATACGACTTTATCAATATCGACCGCTCGTCGGCAGTGGCATCGGTTTACACGGGCACTACACCTTATTATAATGGCATTGTGGGCAACCGCTGGATGGACCGTAATACACTCCGGATGGTAAAGTGTGTAGACGATCCTGCCTATATGGGCATTTATACCTCCGAAAGCACTTCGCCCCAGCACTTGTTGGTATCTACCTTGTCGGATGAGCTGATGGTGGCATCGAACGGGGCTGCCGAAGTATATTCTATTGCTCCTACACGTGAAATGGCGATTCTTTCCGCCGGACATGCAGCAAAGTGTGCGCTTTGGCTGAATGATGAAACAGGTAAGTGGTGTGGTTCTACTTACTATGGTACGTTTCCCGACTGGGTGACTACCTATAATGACCAGGAAGGGCTTGATTTCCGTATCGGTAGTTTGACATGGGGACCTTATTTGCCAGTCACTTCGTACCGTTATGTGACATCTACCGCCAAGCAACTGACTTTCAAACACGATTTTTCGGATGAGCGGTTGGAAAAATACAGGAAGTTCAAGACCAGTCCGTATGTGAATGATGAGGTGAACCGTTTGGTAGATGCATGTCTGCTTCATACTCAGGTGGGAAAAGACAATATTCCCGACCTGCTCACCCTTTCGTATTATGCGGGCAACTATGCGCACAAGCCGAATACGGAATATGCAATGGAAATTCAGGATATGTATGTGCGCCTGGATCATTCCATCGGCGAATTGCTGGAGCTGATAGACCGCAGGGTAGGGCTTGCCAACACGCTGTTCTTCATAACTTCGACGGGGTATGCGGATTCGGAACCTAAAGACCCTGAGCAATATCGTATCCCCAGCGGTGAATTTCACATCGAGCGTTGTGCCGCTTTGCTGAACATGTATTTGATGGCGATATACGGTCCCGGGCAATACGTGGAGACGTATTACGACCGTCAAATCTACTTGAATCATAAACTGATAGAAGACCGCAAGCTGAACCTGACGGAGATACTGAACTGTGCTTCTGATTTTATTGTGCAGATGAGTGGCGTGCGTACGGCATATTCTTCACAACGCCTGTTGTTGGGAGCATGGACTCCGCGTATCGATAAAATCCGCAATACATTCAATCCGAATTGTTCGGGAGATATTTACGTGGAGGTGATGCCCGGCTGGTCGGTTATCGATGAGGTTTCACATTCTACTCATGTAGTGCGGGATACGTATGCATCGGTTCCGCTTATTTTCATTGGTAACAACATCAAGCCGGAAATTCTGTATACTCCGGTAAAAGTAGCTACAATAGCTCCTACGGTAGCTCACTTCATGCGCATTCGGGCGCCTAATGCTGCGATGTCAGCCCCTCTTACAGGCATTCGCAAGTAATTTTGTATCAAGAAGCTTTTCGGATACATGGCGAATTGCTTATCTTTGCAACCGAATTAACAAAATCATTTTTAATAGAAATAATAAAAACAACAACATAAAATGGGATTTAATGAATTTATAAGTAAGATTTTCGGAAACAAGGCTACTCGTGACATGAAAGAGATTCAGCCGTGGGTAAACAAGGTAAAGGAAGTATATCCGGAAATCCAGAAGTTGACGAACGATGAGTTGCGTGCCAAGACAGAAGAATTGAAAAAGTATATCAAGGATTCTGCAATTGCAGAGACTCAGAAGATTGCAGACTTGAAAGCAACTATCGAAGCAACAGACATCGAAAAACGTGAGCCGATTTTCAATCAGATAGACAAGCTGGAGAAAGAGGTGCTCGACAAATACGAAAAGGCATTGAATGATGTGTTGCCTACAGCTTTTGCGATTGTAAAAGATACGGCACGTCGTTTCGCCGAGAATGAAGAAATCGAGGTCACAGCTACCGAAATGGACCGCAATCTGGCTGCACAAGGACGTGATTTCGTACGGATAGAAGGTGAAAAGGCTGTCTGGAAGAATCATTGGATAGCTGGTGGTAATGAGATTACCTGGAATATGGTGCATTATGATGTACAGCTTTTCGGTGGTGTGGTATTGCATCAAGGCAAGATTGCCGAAATGGCAACAGGTGAAGGTAAGACTCTGGTGGCTACGCTTCCGGTATTCCTCAATGCTTTGACCGGAAACGGTGTGCATGTCGTAACCGTAAATGATTACTTGGCTAAGCGTGACTCGGAATGGATGGGGCCGCTTTATATGTTCCATGGTTTGAGCGTGGATTGCATTGACAAGCATCAGCCCAACTCGGAAGCCCGCCGCCGTGCTTATATGGCAGATATTACATTTGGTACCAATAACGAATTCGGCTTCGATTATTTGCGTGACAATATGGCAGTAAGCCCCAAAGACTTGGTACAGCGTCAGCATAATTATGCCATTGTCGATGAGGTCGACTCGGTCTTGATTGACGATGCACGTACGCCGCTGATTATTTCCGGTCCGGTGCCCAAAGGTGACGAGCAATTGTTCGAAGTGCTTCGCCCGTTGGTGGAAAGACTGGTAGAAGCACAGCGTAAACTGGCTACTCAGTATCTGGCAGATGCCAAGCGTCTGATAGCTTCGGACAAGAAAGAAGACCAGGAAGCTGGTTTCCTTGCCTTGTTCCGTAGTCATAAGGCGTTGCCGAAGAACAAGCCACTTATTAAGTTCTTGAGCGAACCGGGTATCAAGGCGGGCATGCTGAAGACCGAAGAAATCTATATGGAGCAGAACAACAAGCGTATGCCCGAGGCGGTAGAACCTTTGTATTTCGTAATTGACGAAAAACTGAAGAGCGTAGACCTGACCGATAAGGGTATCGACTTGATTACCGGAAAATCTCAAGATCCTACATTGTTTGTGTTGCCCGATATTGCAGCCCAACTTTCGGAACTGGAAAATGCTCCCGGATTGAGCGATGAAGAAAAGCTTGCCAAAAAAGATGAATTCATGACGAACTATGCCATCAAGGCAGAACGTGTACATACCATCAACCAGTTGCTGAAGGCATACACGATGTTCGAAAAAGATACCGATTACGTAGTCATGGACGGTCAGGTGAAGATTGTCGACGAACAGACCGGCCGTATTATGGAAGGACGTCGCTGGAGCGATGGCTTGCATCAGGCTGTAGAAGCCAAAGAAGGAGTGAAGGTGGAAGCTGCTACCCAGACTTTTGCAACGATTACACTCCAGAATTATTTCCGTATGTATCACAAGCTGGCAGGTATGACCGGTACAGCAGAAACCGAAGCGGGTGAATTCTGGGACATCTACAAACTGGATGTGGTAGTAATCCCGACCAACCGTCCGATTGCCCGTATTGATATGAATGACCGGGTGTATAAGACCAAGCGTGAAAAGTACAAGGCTGTTATCGAAGAAATCGAGAAGATGGTGCAGGCAGGCCGTCCGGTATTGGTAGGTACTACTTCGGTCGAAATCTCGGAAATGCTGAGCAAGATGCTTACCCTTCGTAAGATTCCTCACAACGTATTGAATGCGAAATTGCATCAGAAGGAAGCGGAAATTGTTGCAAAGGCAGGACAGAGCAGTACGGTGACCATTGCCACCAATATGGCAGGACGTGGTACCGATATCAAGCTGAGTCCGGAAGTGAAGGCGGCAGGCGGTTTGGCTATCATTGGTACAGAACGTCATGAATCACGTCGTGTAGACCGTCAGTTGCGTGGTCGTGCCGGACGTCAGGGAGACCCGGGTTCTTCTGTATTCTTCGTATCGTTGGAAGACGACCTGATGCGTCTGTTTGCTTCCGACCGTCTGGCTCATTGGATGGATAAGATGGGCTTTAAAGAAGGCGAGATGATAGAGCATAGCATGATATCGAAATCTATCGAACGTGCCCAGAAGAAGGTAGAAGAGAATAACTTCGGTATCCGTAAGCGTTTGTTGGAATACGATGATGTAATGAACAAGCAGCGTACCGTGGTTTATACGAAACGCCGTCACGCTTTGATGGGCGAACGTATCGGTATGGATATCGCAGATATGATTTGGGATCGTTGCTACAATGCAGTAACTCAGCCGGCCTACGAAGATGCCAAGATGGAAATTCTTCAGACACTGGCAATGGAAACTCCGTTTACCAGCGATGATTTCCGCAACAAGGGCAAAGACGAACTTGCCGAACAGACTTTCCAAAGTGCGATGGACCTGTTCCGGCGCAAGACCGAACGTATGGCACAGATTGCCAATCCGGTAATCAAACAAGTGTATGAGAACCAGGGACAGGTTTATCAGAACATTTTGATTCCGATAACCGACGGTAAGCGTATGTATAACATTTCGGTGAATCTGAAAGAAGCTTACGAAACCGAAGGAAAGGCTATTGTCAAGGCTTTCGAAAAAGCGATATTATTACACGTGATTGATGATGCCTGGAAAGAGAATCTCCGTGAACTGGACGAATTGAAACATTCGGTACAGAATGCAAGCTATGAGCAAAAAGATCCGTTGTTGATTTTCAAACTCGAATCAGTCAATTTGTTTGATGCTATGGTGAACAAAATCAATAACAATACCATATCTGTATTGATGCGCGGACAGATTCCAGTACAAGAACCTCAGCAAGTGCGTCAGGCTGCTCCCGAACCTCAGCAACCCCGTCAGCAATACCGTGAGGAAAAGCAGGACTTGAATGATCCCGACCAACAGGAAGCTGCTGGAAAAGATACACGTGATGCTAAAAAAGAACCTTATCGTGCCGAAAAGACGGTAGGACGCAATGACCCTTGCCCTTGTGGAAGTGGTTTGAAATATAAGAACTGCCACGGACGGAACTTGTAAGTATTTCTATTGACATAATAACTTAAACATGCATTGCCGTAAAGATACGAAAGAGGATTGTTCCTCTTCGCATCTTTGCGGCAATGTTTTTTTAAAGGTCTGGCGGTTGTGTGTAGGTTTGTTGGGAAAATAGACACCTGTGGACCACTTGTACGGGTACTTGTGTGGTTTTGTGTTCAAAAATCCCTTTTTTCTTGTTGGGGCGAATGATAATTTTCTTTAAGTTTGCACATCATTATCATTTGATACCGTGAAGACATGAAAAGGATAGTATTGTTACTTGTGGGTTGGCTGGGAATATGCACTGCAGTTTTAGGGGGAGTTGATGTACGTTCGGAGCGATTGACCGTTGCTGAAGGTCTGGCGAATAATTCAGTACGTTGTATTTATCAGGATGGGAAAGGATTTATCTGGTTTGGTACGCTTGACGGACTTAACCGGTATGACGGTTTGTCTTTTCTGACATTCTTGCCTGAAAAGGAGATGAAGATTTCGCTTGCCGACCATCGTGTATACCGTTTGGCTGAAGATAAAAACGGCTTCTTATGGATACGTCATACCAACTCGTTATATAGTTGTTACGATTTGCGCAAAGGACAGGTAGTTGATTTTACCGGGTGTGGAGAATATTTGGATTCATACAGTTCTATTTATATTCCAGAGAAAGCAGACGAAGATGTTTGGCTATGGGGCACTCAGGACGGATGCCGTAGGGTTGTCTGTAAAGGAGGGGCATTGACTTCAGAATCTTTTAAGAAAGGTAAAGGTTTGGCATCGGATGATGTGAATCAGATTTACCCGGATGGAAAGGGAGGTGTATGGATTGCTACTGCTCACGGTTTATACCATTGGCTGGACGGAAAATTGCTGACTATCGATTCTCGTTTGAATATCCGGTATATTTACCGGTATGAGGGAAAGGCATACTTTTTTGCTTCCGATGGTTCTATGTATGGGACAGATGCGGCAGGACAGATAAAACAGCTGGATCAGCTTGCCGTACATAAGTCTCTTCGTTTCAATGGTCAGGTATATTACCGTGATGAGTGGATGATTTATACATCGGCTGGTAATTTTTGTTTTAATTTCCGTCAAGGATGTTACGTAAAACCCAATCCCATGTTGGATATACGCAATGTGCAGATTCAGCAAGATAACAAGCATGATTTCTGGATTTATAACAATTCCGGGAAATTGCGCTATCTGCAGGTAGAAAGTGGGAAAGTATTGGAATTCCAGCTTATGACGAAAGAGGATTTGGATTACATTGATGAGGAACGTTATTCGATTGTACATGATTCGCGTGGCCTTTTATGGATTGCTACATACGGGAATGGTTTGTATGTATATGATTTGCAGCATGATGAGATGCAACATTTTACAACAGGTGAAAAGGATAACGGAGTCATAAGTTCTGATTATCTGCTATGTCTGATGGAAGACCGGTTGGGTAACATGTGGGTCAGTTCGGAGTTTACCGGGGTGGATAAATTGAACATAGTCAATACAGATGTAGCCAGGGTATATCCCAATGGAGAAGAGAAAATAAACCGTTCCAATGCTGTACGGTTTGTTTCTTGTCTCGATGGTTCCGATATCTATTTGGCAACACGTACAGGAGATGTGGTCGTTTATGATACTTTGCTGGCAGTAAAGAATGTATTGAAAGCCAATACCAATGTATATGCCATAGCCGAAGACAGGGAGGGCACGAAATGGTATGGCACGCGTGGAAAGGGAATCATTGTCGGTGAAGAGCGTTATATGCACCAACGGGACGATTCGACTTCACTCTCTTCCAATCAGATTTATAACTTGATGTGCGACAGTCGTGGAAGGATGTGGGTCGCTACTTTTGGAGGAGGATTGAATCTTGCTGTACGTAAAGAGGGGAAATACCAATTTCGCCGTTTTTTCCAGTCGGAGGCACAAAACCGGGTACGTATTTTGTGTGAAGACCGTGGAGGATGGATATGGATGGGGACAGACAAGGGTATCTATGTATTTCAGCCAGACGAGCTGATACGTAATCCGAATGCTTATTATCATTATGCATTGGAGAATGGCAGTCTGTACAGTAATGAGATACGGAGCATTGTTCTTGATTCGGAAGGATATGTCTGGATAGCTGAGACAGGAGCCGGATTTTCATATTGTGCGCCGGGTCAGGATTATGCCCGTTTGAAATTTGTGCATTGTGGAGTGACCGATGGTCTGGTAAACAATATGGTGCAGGATTTCGTAGAAGACCAGCAAGGCAATATGTGGATTTCTACAGAATACGGCATTTCCTGTTTCGACCGGCAGACGGGGATTTTTGAAAATCATTTCTTTTCTTCGAATGTATTGGGGAATATCTATTGTGAGAATTGCGGTATCCGTTTGCCTGACGGGCGGCTTGCTTTCGGCACGAACTATGGATTGAGTGTCATCAATCCGATATTGGTGTCTGAAGCCGGAAATGAAAGTGTCGTGACATTTACCGATTTGAAACTGAACGGAGTATCCGTACGTCCCGGTGATGATTCCTCTCCGCTGGAATTGGCTTTGCCTTATCTGTCCGAAATCAGGTTGGATTATAATCAGAATTCTTTTGTTGTCAATTTTTCTACCTTGGATTATGTACGGCCGGGCATACAAAAGTTCTGCTATATGTTGGAAGGATATGAAAAGGAATGGAGTATTCCTTCGCCATTAAATTTCGCAGCATATAAAAACCTTCGTCCCGGAACATATCGTTTGCATGTCAAGGCTAGCAATTCGCTGGGAGTGTGGAATGAAAAAGAATCGGTATTGAAGATTGTTGTAGTTCCTCCGTTTTGGCGTACAATATGGGCATACCTGATTTATATCCTTCTGTTGGGAGGGGCGTTGTATTTGACATATCGCATTTTGGCAAGGATGAATGCCTTGCGTAATCAGATTAAGGTGGAAGAGCAGCTGACAGAATACAAGCTGGTGTTCTTTACCAATATATCGCACGAGTTTCGTACACCGCTTACACTGATACAAAATGCGTTGGAGAAAATACATCTGTCTGGGAAGCTTCCCAAGGAGATAGCTTCTTCGGTACGGGTTATGGACAAGAGTACGATGCGTCTGTTACGGCTTATCAACCAACTCTTGGAGTTCCGGCGGATGCAGAACAACAAGCTCACTCTTTCATTGGAAAAAATAGATGTCATGGATTTCTTGCACGACTTGACTTTGAATTTTAAGGAAATGGCAGAATCCAAACGCATGAGATTCTGTTTCGAACCTTCGACGGACCATTATAATATGTATGTCGACAAGGAGAAGCTGGACAAAGTAGTTTATAATCTGTTGTCTAATGCCTTCAAATATACTCCTTCCGGTGGGACAATTATCCTGACGGCAAAGGTAGATGAGGCTGGCAACCGATTTATAGTCCAGGTGTCAGATACCGGAGTGGGTATACCGAAAGAAAAGCGTGAAGAACTGTTCAAACGTTTTGCCAAGAATCGTATCTCTGGAAGCAGTATGGGAATCGGTCTGCATCTGACTCATGAATTGGTCGTTGTTCACAAAGGGACAATCACTTATCGGGAGAATGCAGGGGGAAAGGGTTCGGTTTTCATCGTTTCTTTGCCATCGGATGCATCGGCATACGATGAAAAAGATTTCTTGATTCCTGATAACGTGATTTTGCGGGAAGAAGAAAAGACGGAGAAACAGCAGACGGAATTATTCTTGGAAAATGTTTCCGATGCATCAAAAGAAGGCTGCGGGGAAAAGGATGTCGAGATACCTGTTCCGCTGAATAAGCGTAAAGTACTGATTATCGAAGACGATACCGATGTGCGTGAATATTTGAAACGGGAGTTGAGTACTTATTTTGAAGTGGATGCTGAAGAAGATGGCATATCGGGGCTGAAGAAAGCTTTAGAATATGATGCAGACCTGATTATCAGTGATGTGATGATGCCTGGCTATTCTGGTTTCGAAGTGACAAGACGGTTGAAAGACAATTTCGAAACCAGTCATATACCCGTTATTTTGCTGACAGCATTAGGTACCGATGATAAGCATGTAGAAGGTATCGATTGTGGGGCAGATGCTTATATTACAAAACCATTTAGTCTGAAACTGCTGTTGGTAAGAGCCTTCCGTCTTATCGAACAGCGCGACAAGTTGCGCAAAAAGTTCTCGAACGACCCGACGATGCTTGGTTCGGCACTTTGCCGTACCGATAAAGACAAATTGTTTACCGAGCGTCTGACATTGATTGTAGAAAAACACATGGAGAACCCTCAACTGTCGGTAGACGACCTGGCGACAATGATGGGGGTAGGACGGTCGGTTTTCTACCGGAAAGTACGTGGCATAACCGGCTATTCGCCTAATGAATACTTGCGTGTCATGCGTATGAAGAAAGCGGCCGATTTGCTGGCACAGTCCGATGAGTTTACCATTGCCGAAGTGGCTCGTCAGGTAGGCATAAACGACCCGTTCTATTTCAGTAAATGCTTTAAGACCCAATTTGGTGTCACTCCTTCTGCTTATCAGAAGAGTGGGGGAGTGCTTCCGGGTAATGGTGATGCTGACAGAGAAGAAAATGCCTCCAAATAGGTTCATCAAATGTTGTTTTAAACGAAATACATTCTATGGTGGTTTTTATGTATGGAACTGCCATAGAATATAACGGTGTGCAATTGTGCTTTTTAATGGAATACACACAGTTGGTGTTACTCCTCTGTTTCCTGTGTCACACAGGATTGCCAATCCGCTTCTTCAATTACGCTGGCTTCCACATCCGGCATGACAAGCAAGCTTTGTTCTATCCGCCATATAGCTGCATTGCCTGTAAGATTATTATAGTCAAAAGTAAGTGAAATGCGAATAATTCGTTTAAAAGTTGTATCTTTACGGCATGGAAATGCAGTTGTCGACATCAGAAATAGAAAATTTACGTAAACTTCAAC
>NZ_NFJA01000006.1:0-70950 GCF_002159615.1 Bacteroides sp. An279 | reverse complement strand
AGACATTGTATGACAAACTAATCTATGCACTGAAGAATATGAACGAATGGAACAGAATGCCGGATGCGCTGAAAGAACAGGTGTTCAAGCATCTGGAACGGCTGGCTGCTGTAGCGAACCTGTCGGAAGCGAACCGTGTGGCTTATGATAAGGCAGTAGACCGTTTCTATGTGAGCCGTATTTACGAGGAGGACATGCAGAATAAGGTAGAGGACGCGATGCGGGAAGGAAGAGAAAAAGGAATGCGGGAAGGAAGAGAAGAAGGCATAAAAGAAGGCATAAAAGAAGGTATAAAAGAAGGCATAAAAGAAGGTAAATTGGAAACGGCGAAAAAAATGAAAAGTTTAGGCGTATCTACAGACATCATAGTGGAAGCTACCGGACTTAGCCTGGAAGAAATAGCAGAGCTTTAAAAAGACATTTCCCTAAATTTCGGGAGCATCTCAAAAACTATCTTCTATGTATGAGGCACAATTAGCTCACTCCAATTGTAAAAAAAATAAATGTTCGCATTTTCTTAATTTGCTTGAAAAGACAAACCCACCGTCAAGTTAGAAATAGAAAGAGGCCGTCTCTTGGTGGTGAGACAGCCTCTTTTGCTTTATTGAAAATGGTAATCCTGTTTTTACCAACCTTGTGGATAAAGCATTATTGATATTTTTCAGTTGCGGAACTTCAGACCGTCGGCATTGCGTTCTACCACAATCGGTTTCGTGCGGTCGACTTCCTGAGCCAGCAGTTTCTTCGACAAATCATTGAGCAGGTAACGCTGGATGGCACGCTTGACCGGACGTGCACCGAATTCGGGGTCGAATCCTGCCGTAGCAAGGAACTCGACGGCTTCGTCGGTCATCTGCAGCGTTACGCCATTGTCGGCAAGCATCTTCTGTATGCCGTTGATTTGCAGGCGTACAATCTGCTTGATTTGGTCTTTATCCAACGGCTGGAACATGATGATTTCATCGATACGGTTCAAGAACTCCGGACGGATGGTCTTTTTCAGCATCTCCATCACTTCTTTCTTGGTGTCTTCTACAATCTGGTCATGGTTCTGGTCGTTAATCTTCTCAAACTGACTCTGTATGTACGAGCTTCCCAAGTTGGAGGTCATGATGATGATGGTGTTCTTGAAGTTCACCGTACGTCCCTTATTGTCCGTCAGACGTCCGTCGTCCAATACCTGAAGCAGGATATTGAAGACATCAGGGTGCGCTTTCTCGATTTCATCGAACAGTACGACCGAGTAAGGTTTCCGGCGCACGGCTTCGGTCAGCTGACCGCCCTCGTCATAACCTACGTATCCCGGAGGCGCACCAATCAGACGCGAGACGGTATGTTTCTCCTGATACTCACTCATGTCAATACGGGTCATCAGCGATTCGTCATCGAACAGGTATTCTGCCAGTGCCTTTGCCAGTTCGGTCTTACCTACACCGGTGGTGCCCAGGAAGATGAACGAGCCGATGGGGCGTTTCGGGTCTTGCAGTCCTGCACGGCTCCGGCGTACGGCGTCTGCTACGGCTTCGATGGCTTCGTCTTGTCCGATAACACGTTTGTGTAGTTCATCTTCCAGATGGAGCAGCTTGTCGCGTTCGCTTTGCAGCATCTTGCTTACCGGTATTCCCGTCCAGCGCGATACTACATCGGCTATATCCTCGGCAGTTACCTCTTCCTTAATCATGGCGTTGTCGCCCTGCTTTTTCTTCAGGTCTTCCTGAATGCTCTTGATTTCGTTTTCCAATGCCTGTAGTTTTCCGTATCGGATTTCTGCTACTTTTCCGTAGTCGCCTTCACGTTCGGCACGGTCGGCTTCGAACTTCAATTGCTCGATTTCCTTCTTGTTCTGCTGTATCTTGTTCACCAGTTCCTTCTCGCTCTGCCATTTGGCTTTGTAAGAAGTGTCTTGTTCCTTGAGTTCGGCTATTTCCTTGTTCAGTTGGGCAAGTTTGGCTTCATCCTTTTCCCGCTTGATGGCTTCGCGCTCGATTTCCAGTTGTTTCAACCGGCGTTCGATTTCGTCCAGCTCTTCGGGAAGCGAATCACGCTCCATACGGAGTTTTGCGGCTGCCTCGTCCATCAGGTCGATAGCCTTATCGGGCAAGAAACGGTCGGTGATGTAACGGTTGCTCAGTTCTACGGCGGCAATGATGGCTTCGTCTTTGATACGCACTTGGTGGTGGTTTTCGTAACGCTCCTTCAAGCCACGCAGGATAGAGATAGAGCTTGCTGTGTCGGGTTCGTCCACCATGACGGTCTGGAACCTACGCTCCAAGGCTTTATCCTTTTCGAAATACTTCTGGTATTCGTCAAGGGTAGTGGCACCGATGCTCCGCAGTTCGCCACGTGCCAATGCCGGTTTCAGGATATTGGCTGCATCCATGGCACCTTCACCTTTTCCTGCACCTACCAGTGTGTGGATTTCATCGATGAACAAGATGATGTTTCCCTCTGATTTCTTCACCTCGTTGATAACCGATTTCAGCCGCTCTTCGAATTCGCCTTTGTATTTGGCACCGGCAATCAGCGCACCCATATCCAGTGAGTAGAGCTGTTTGTTCTTCAGGTTTTCGGGCACGTCACCACGCAGGATACGTTGGGCAAGCCCTTCTACAATAGCGGTCTTACCGGTACCCGGCTCACCAATCAGAATCGGGTTGTTCTTCGTACGCCGGCTTAATATCTGAAGCACACGGCGGATTTCCTCGTCACGTCCGATTACGGGGTCGAGTTTTCCGGTACGGGCTGCCTCAATCAGGTTGATGGCATACTTGTTCAGTGACTGGTAGGTATCTTCGCTCGATTGCGAAGTTACTTTCTGTCCTTGCCGCAGTTCGCTGATGGCTGCACGCAGTTCCTTGTCGGTCAGTCCGGCATCCTTCAGCATGGTGGAAACGGTGCTCTTCACATTCAGCAGGGCGAGCAGCAGCGCTTCCAGTGATACATACTCGTCACCTAATCCTTTCGAGTATTCGATGGCTTTCTGCAATACCTCGTTTGCATCACGGCTCAGGTAGGGTTCGCCTCCCGATACCTTCGGCAGAGAAGCAATCTGCCTGTCGAGTACCGTTTCGATTTGTTGGCCGTTGATGCCCAGTTTCTGGAAAATGAAGTTTGTCACATTTTCTCCTACTTTCAGCACCCCTGCCATCAAATGTTCTGGCTCGATGGCTTGCTGTCCGCGGCTTTGTACCAGATTGACCGCTTCTTGCACAGCTTCTTGCGATTTGATTGTAAAGTTGTTAAAGTTCATATTGTATTCTCCTTTTTGTTTCTTAGTAAATGAATTACGACTACTATTCATCAAATTCTTTGCCAAACGGCAAGAAGAGTGTATATATGTCTACATGTCAGATGTTTACGTCGGGTTTCTGCAATATTGTCCGTTCTTTGTACAAATTGTCAGTAAAGTTTTCGTATCTTTACTCCCAAAACCGTTAGATAGTTTGGATATATGGAAAAGAAGATACCTTTCGACCCGGTGGTGATGCTGATTGACGCGTCTTATCTTGACCGTGTGGGAAATGATTTGAAAGCGCATTTTGCCCCGATATTGAAGCGTGAGTTGCCAAAAGCTGATTTGGCTGTACTGTTGGAATGTCTTGCCTTAGATGCTGGTGTATCCTTAGGTGAAACGAAAGTGCAGGTAATCTTTGTTTATGATGCTGAGGGGAAGCGCTTCTCGTTTTGTGCTCCTGCTGATTTGGAAAAAGAAATTCATTCGATGGCATTTAAGAGTCAGTTGGGAGAATTCTCGCTTTATGCTTTCCAGCCGTCTGGATTGGCTACGCGCGAAGATTTGTTTGCCGAGTCGTTCCAGTTGATGGCCGAATCGAAAGATGTGCGGCATATCATTGCCGTTCCGGATGAAGACGGATATGGTAGCCGTCTGAGCGACTATATAAATAAGGTGGAAAAGAAAGATCCGGTTACGGTGTTCGGCATGAATCCACCTGTTTATTCGGGAAACTTTACATTCGAAATGTTGGGATTTGCCATACTTCAGGCATTGGGCATCCGTGCCGATGAATTATGATGGGAAGAAGGTATGTCTGATTTTCGTTTGAAAGTTTTTTATGCGGTGGCCAAGAACCTAAGTTTTACCAAGGCATCGCAGGAACTGTTTGTCAGCCAGCCTGCCATAACCAAGCATATTCACGAATTGGAGAGTCTTTATCAGGTGCGCTTGTTCAACCGGTTGGGCAACAAGATCTCCCTTACCGAGGCAGGGCGTGTGCTGTTGGAGTATAGTGAACGGATTCTTGCTGAATACCGCAGGTTGGATTATAGCATGCATTTGTTGCATAACGAGTATAGCGGACAGTTGCGTTTGGGAGCCAGCACCACCATTGCCCAATATGTTCTTCCGCCTATTCTTGCCGAATATACTCGTCAATATCCGAAAATCAAGCTGACATTGATTGAAACCAATTCGCGTAATGTAGAGCAGGCATTGCAAGAACATAGCATTGATTTGGGAATGGTAGAAGGGGTGTTTCGTCTGCCTAACTTGCGTTATGAAGCTTTTTTGTGTGATGAATTGGTCCCGGTTTCGTCTATTCAGGAAGGAGGAGAGCCGGAAGAGGAAATTTCGTTTGAAGAATTCAGGCAGATTCCTTTGATTCTCCGTGAGCGTGGTTCGGGCACGCTGGATGCCATCGAAGCCGTCTTGGCAGAAAAGGGAGTGAAACTTTCTTCGCTCAATGTACGGATGCACTTGGGAAGTACTGAAGGCATCAAGTCTTTCTTGAAGCACAGTCCTTGTCTGGGCATTGTTTCAATATTTGCTATTCGCCGGGAATTGGAAGAGAATGTGTTTCGAATTACCGACATTGCAGGCTTGCGTTTCCAGCGTCAGTTCTGTTTCGTGTCTCAGCAAGGGCAGGAAGATGGAACGGCACTTAATTTCATTCATTTTGTTTTCCGTTATTTGCAGGAACACCGGATTCCCGGACGCATAAAAGGCGGAACAAAATGACTCTGCCTTTCTTTGAAAGATATACAGAAGTACCCTGAAGGTCCAATTATAGGTTTGCTAAAGTCTTCAGTGTACTTCTGTGGCAATGATTAGTTGTGCATGGACTTGCCTGCTGATGTTTTCCATATAGCAAAGAGCAATCCCGATATGATGAAAGCGGCTATAGCCGAGATGTAGCCTACGATAGTTGGCAAGCCGAAACTATCCTTGGAAATGAGCAGGAACGAAAGGCAGACCGCCGTCATGAACATGGCAGGAAGAAGCGTAATCCAATAATTTTTCTTCTTCCGTACCAGGTAAACGGTTATTGTCCAAAGCGTGAATACCGCTAATGTTTGGTTAGCCCATCCGAAATAATTCCATATCACGTTGAATCCGTCTGCATCGGCAATGTTATACCACAATAGCGCTAAGGTGACTCCGAATACGGGGATGCAAATGTAGATGCGTTTGCGTATGGAGTGTTGTTCCAAGTGCAGGAATTCGGCAATGATAAGCCGGGCACTGCGCAGGGCTGTATCGCCGCTGGTGATAGGGGCGGCTACTACTCCCAATATTGCCAGGGCGCCGCCGAATACTCCCAGCCATCCTTGAGATACGGTGGTAACGACTTCGGGCGCTTGCAGGGTAGCCGGCACGCCTAACTCTCCGGCAGCACCTCCATAAAAGAAGTACATCGATACGGTGGCCCATATCAGAGCAACTACCCCTTCGGTTATCATGGCTCCATAGAACAAGGGGCGTCCTTGGCGTTCACTCTTGATGCACCGTGCCATAAGCGGGCTTTGGGTGGCATGGAAACCGCTGATGGCTCCGCAGGCAATAGTGATGAACAGGCAGGGGAATATGGTTCCTGAAGCCGGATTCATGTTCGTAAGCCCATCGGTCAGTTCGGGTAGGGAAGGCCATTTGATAAAGAGCACGCCCATTAAGGCGATTGCCATAAACAGCATGGCTATGGCAAAAATCGGATAGATGCGTCCGATAATCTTATCGATGGGCAGCATGGTGGCAAGGAAGTAATAAGCGAAAATGATGAGGCACCAGATGTACACCCACGTTAGCGAGTCGCTGCAAAGTTTTCCTAAAATGATAGCAGGGCTATAAACGAATACGGCACCTACCATTAATAAGAGGAATATGGAGAAAACCAGCATTACTTTCTTGGTGCGGTCGCCCAGATAAGCGCCTACCAGTTCGGGCAATCCGGCTCCGCCATGGCGCATGGAGAGCATGCCGCTTAAATAATCGTGCACGGCTCCGGCAAAGATGCAGCCTAATACAATCCACAGGTAAGCGGAAGGACCGAACTTGGCTCCCATGATGGCACCGAAGATAGGGCCTGTTCCAGCAATGTTCAGGAATTGAATCATAAAAATCTTCCATCCGGGAAGTACCACGTAATCGACCCCGTCCGCCATGCTGACCGCAGGGGTAGGGCGGTCATCGGGAGCAAATATACGCTCTACGATACGCCCATAAATGAGATAGCCCGCTACGAGGGCTATCAGGCTCAACACAAATGTTATCATAGTTTTTCAGTAATTAAATTGTTTCATATTGTAACAAATCGCTGCAAAACTACGAATAATTCTTTAAATATGATTGGTTTTGCTATTGAAAAAACGAAGAAACGCAGATTTGCATGGATTCTTTTTATTATTTATCCATGTAAATCTGCGCTAATCTGTGTTTAAATCGTTTCTTTGTGAGACATCACATCAACGCCGGAACCAGCCATTTCGTGAGCAGGTATCCGCCTCCCACCAGCCATACATATAATAATCCGGCAAGAAGGAACGGTTTGGCGCCCGCTTGCTTGAACTTCTCGATGCTGGTATCTGTGCCCAGTGCCGTCATCGCCATGGTCAGCATAAAGGTATCGATGTATTCGATGGCGCCGTTCAGCGGGATTTCCTTTACACTCTCTACACCTAATATATATTGTAGGAAAGAGTTGAGGCAGATGATGCCGATAAATCCGAAGGCAAACCAGGGGATGGTGATTTTGCTTTTACCCGAGGTGCTTCCGGTTTCAGCCGACTTGCGTTTGGCAAGTGCGAAACTCATGATAACCAATACCGGGGCAAGCATCATGACGCGAATCATCTTGGTGATGGTGGCTGTACCGGCTATGCCCAAGGCATCGGTCGGGTCCATGGCATTGCCGGCTCCGGCTACGTGTGCCACTTCGTGAAGTGTGCTTCCGGTATAAATAGCCGTACCGATGTTCCCTAATGCGTCCAATAGTCCGGCGCGGTACATAATCGGGTATAAGAACATGGAAATGGTACCGAAGATAACGACCGTAGATACTGCAATGGCGGTTTTATGCCCTTCACATTTCACCACCGGTTCGGCTCCCAGTACTGCTGCCGCACCGCAAATGGCACTTCCCGTAGCGGTCATGAGCGAAGTGTCCTTGTCCATTTTCAAGGCACGTCCCAGCCATACGCCCAGTCCGATGGTGCCAGCCACGATGAGGGTATCAATGAGGATGGCGGGAAGCCCTACCGCTACTACTTGCGTAAGGGTCAGACGAAAACCGTAAAGCACGATGCCGGCACGCAGGATTTGCTTGGTGCAGAACTTGATGCCCGGTACCCATGTCTCTGGCAACCGGTTCCGTAAGCTGTTGGCATACAGCATGCCTAATATGATACCGACGATAAGCGGGCTGAATGAGAGATTTCTGACAAATGGGATTTCTGAGATGTAGAATGCTGCAAATGAGAAGAGGGCAATGAGCAGGATTCCGTGTAGAGTGTTTCCTCTGTTTCCTTTTTCGAACATATCGCAATAATGTTTTAAAGTGGTTATACTTTTTCTAATGCACCGCAAAGGTAAGACATTATTGTCGACAGACCTATTGAAAAATATTTATCTGCTATAACTTGTAGTAATAACGAGAAAAATGTTCGCTTGTTTGTTACAAGTAGAAGAAAGAGATTCTCTACTTGTAACATTCATGCGTTAAAGTCATCATCACAGATATCATCATCCGCTCAGAAGGGGGAGCAATCATAACTGTTTCCCTTCCTATTCTGTTTGCTATAATTATATGTAATCCTATTGAAAACAAGTAAAAATGTAAAGAGAATCTTGGTATTAGGAAAGGTCACAAGTTTCCTTTTCGGAATCATCCGAAAGTTCACAAATATAAGAAAAAAATGAATAGATGACAAATTTCATGTGGCGTTTTTACAGGGAAATTGTATATTTGTTCCCGATTTTAGATAATGAATAAAAATAGCAGATAGATTCAGATGAGAAAACATCTATTATTGACATTATTGATACTGGCTTGGGGGGCGATGTTGTCCTTGCAAGGACAGAACAGGATGCAGCCGGACTTCCGTTCGCCTTTCGACTTTCCGCTTTTATTGAGCGCGAACTTTGGTGAATTGCGTCCCAATCATTTCCATAACGGTTTGGACATCAAGACCGGAGGCGTGACAGGAAAACCTATTTACAGTGTAGCGGAAGGCTATGTGTCGCGCGTCATGGTGCTGCATGGCGGATATGGGCAAGCTTTGTTCGTGACCCATCCCAACGGATTCACTTCGGTATACGGACATGTGGTTTCGTTCGCTCCGAAGATTCAGGAATATGTCCGTAAGTATCAGTACGAACATGAGACGTTCGTATGCGACATTCGCATCGAGCCGGATGTGCTTCCCATAGAAAAGGGAGAAATGATTGCGTTGAGCGGAAACGAAGGCTCATCGGCAGGGCCGCACCTGCACCTGGAGTTGCGCCGGAACGATAACGGGGATTATGTCGACCCCATGCCTTACTTCCGGAAATACCTGAAGGATGACCGTTCGCCCGTGGCAAGCCTGATAGGGCTTTATCCCGTAAAGGGCAGGGGAGTGGTAGACGGAAGTTCCCGGCGCAAGCTGGTAGGGGCTGGAAACCTGAAGCAACGCTTTACGGCATGGGGAGAAATCTATACGGGCATTGCCGCTAAGGATTATATGAGCGGAACTTCCAATTTCTATGGCGTGCATTCGGTGACGCTTTATGTCGATTCGGTACAGGTTTTCCGGAGCGTCACCGATGAAGTTTCGGCAAACGAGAACCGGATGATAAACAGCTTTATCGATTATGGGGAGTACGCGAAAACCCGCCGGCTCATCATGCGTTCGTATAAGGCTCCGGGCAATAGCTTGCGTTTATTGGAGACGGATGACGCAAGAGGCATCGTGACGATAGACGAGGAGCGCGATTATCATTTCCGGTATGTGCTGGAGGATAATTTCGGGAACAAGCGTTCTTATCGTTTCACCGTGTCCGGAAAGCGGCAGGACATCCCTGCTTACGAGCCTCAAACCAAGTGGATATTGCACTGGAACCAGACCAATGTCGTACAGGAACCGGGCATGAACCTGATTGTTCCGAAAGCCATGGTGTATGAAGATACCGAACTGGATACCCGTGTGGTGAGTGATAGTGGGAATATCTCGTTCGACTATGTACTTGATGCGGGACCTGCACCTTTGCATGGCTTTTGTCCGTTGGAAATAGGCGTGCGCCGTTTGCCCGTAGCAGATACCACGAAATATTACATCGAGCAACGGGTGGGCAAGTGGAAAGCATCGGTGGGAGGAACATACGCCAACGGTTGGGTAAAGGCAACCGTCCGTACGCTCGGTACATTTTCGGTACAGATAGATACGGTCGCTCCACGCATTACTCCCTTGGGAAGAGGCACTTGGCGTACGAACCGCAACATACGTTTCCGGGTGAGCGATGCGCAGACTGGGATTGCTTCGTATAAGGTTTATGTCGACGGAGAGTTTGTATTGTTCGGGCTGAAGAAAGGCATCTTGGTCATTCAAGACCCTGAGCGGATAAAGAAAGGCGTGGCTCACCGGCTGGAAGTCATCGTGAAAGACGGATGTGGGAACGAGGCACGAGAGGAATATGAATTCTGAATATAGGTGCGCGAGTCGATGCATATACGTCCGTCGGCTGATGCATATAGGTGCATCGGGCGATGCATTTAAATCCGCGTCAATCTGCGGGTATCTGCGTTTCAGAACAATTATAAATTATCAAAATAAAAAACACGAATAACAATGAGAAAAAAACTTGGATGGATTGCCATGCTATTGGCAATGTGTGTGATGAACGGTTGGGCTTGTACCAACTTGATTGTCGGAAAGAAAGCCTCTGCCGACGGGTCTGTAATCGTTTCCTACTCGGCGGATTCGTACGGCATGTTCGGATTCTTGTGCCATTATCCGGCGATGACGCACGAATCGGGAGCCATGCGCCCGATTTACGAATGGGATACCGGTAAGTACCTGGGGCAGATAAAGGAGGCGAAGCAGACCTATAATGTCATTGGAAATATGAACGAATTTCAGGTGACGATAGGGGAGACCACCTTTGGCGGACGCCCTGAACTGGTAGATACTACCGGAATCATGGACTATGGAAGCCTGATTTATGTGGCGCTCCAGCGCTCTCGCACGGCAAAGGAAGCCATTAAGGTGATGACCGATTTGGTTAAGGAATACGGATATTACAGTAGCGGAGAATCGTTTTCTATCGCCGACCCGAACGAGGTATGGATTATGGAGATGATAGGCAAAGGTCCGGGCGTGAAAGGTGCCGTATGGGTAGCGGTACGCGTTCCCGATGATTGCATCGCGGCACATGCCAACCAAAGCCGCATCCATAAGTTCGACCTGAACGACAAGGATAATTGCCTGTATTCGCCCGATGTGATTTCCTTCGCCCGTGAGAAAGGCTATTTCAATGGGATGAACAAGGATTTCAGCTTTGCCGATGCTTATTGTCCGCTGGATTTCAGTGGCTTGCGTGCGTGCGAAGCCCGCGTGTGGAGTTTCTATAATATGTTCAGCAAGACCACAGGCGATGCATACCTTCCTTACATCCAAGGCAAAAGTAAGGAACCGATGCCGCTTTACGTGAAGCCCGACCGCAAGGTGTCGGTGCGCGACATCCAGCAGGCGATGCGCGACCATTACGAAGGCACTCCCCTCGATATTACGAACGATATGGGTGCCGGAGCCTTCCAGATGCCTTACCGCTTGTCTCCGTTGACATTTAAGGTAGACGGTCAGGAATATTTCAACGAGCGTCCCATCTCGACCCAGCAAAGTGCCTTTACGTTTGTTTCCCAGATGCGTTCCACGATGCCCGATGCTATCGGCGGTGTTCTGTGGTTCGGCTTGGACGATGCCAACATGACGGTTTTCACTCCGGTGTATTGCAATACCGATAAGGTGCCGGCTTCGTATGCCGAAGGAGAAGGCGATTGTGTCACGTTCTCATGGAATTCGGCATTCTGGATTTACAATTGGGTGGCAGATATGATTCGTCCGCGTTATAGCCTGATGGTAGAGGATATGCGTACCGTTCAGAATGCATTGGAAGATATGTATGCCGATGCGCAATCCGGAATCGAAAGCACCGCGATGAAACTTTATGCCGAGAATCCGCAGAAGGCGAAAGAGTTCCTCACCAATTACACAGGCATGAGTGCCCAAGCGGCGGTAGATGCATGGAAGAAGTTAGGCGAGTTCCTCATTGTGCGCTATAACGACGGGGTAGTGAAACGGGTAAAGAATGGCAAGCTGGTACGTCCCGAAACAGGCAATTCCGCTCCGCTTGACCGTCCTGGATATCCGCAAGAGTTCCTGAACGAACTGGTGAAGTCTACCGGCGAGCGTTATAAGGTGATTGACCTGAAGAATTGATAACTGTTTCCGGCTGTAAAGTATAAGGGGCTGTCTCAATTCTGTTTTGAGGCAGCCTCTATTTTTGAAAGCATTCTTTTTTTTCCTGATTATCCGCCAAAGGATATCTTTGTGCTTCAGTCCTTCTATGTATCGAGGTGGAATTGCATCATATCCATACTTGGCTCCCAGTAAACTGCCTGCAACTGCACCGTTTGTATCGGCATCGCCTCCTTCATTCACAACCGCCAGTAGTCCTTCTTCAAAACTTGGTGCATGATATACACACCATAGCCCAGCCGCCATGGTTTTTAACGTATATCCTATATTTATTTCATCGTCCAAATCCAACTCTTCTAATGCCTCTGCCTGTACAAGTTTCAGATAAGGCTCTATCCGTTCATCGTACTTCCTGCCTGTTTCTATCAATATTTCTAAAGGCAAAAGTTGTTCTTCATAGACTAAAGAATGGATAACCAACGAAATAATGACAGAAGCTCCCACGCACCGAGGGTCAGCATGGGTAAGCCGGCAAATGGCGGCGGCATGTTTCTCTACATCCTTTTTCAGTAGCCCGACTACAGAAGTGCGCATGACCGCGCCGTTCGATGCGCTTTTCTTACCCGACATGTTCCAGACCAGTTCTGCCGCTTGTTGAGGCTTTTCTGTGTAATCTCCTAAACACAACACCTTGTATGTATGTCTGCCGATTCCCATGGGATTCTGCAAGAACCATTGCTTGAAATTCTGTGCAATGTCAGCCAGATTTACTTCTTTGTTTTTTACGATACTTTCGGCGATGCACAACATCATATCCGTATCGTCTGTCCAGCTTCCTTTTTCCCAACGCGAACGATGATAGTCTTGTATGATTTGGGAATAGTCATTTAATCCATGGGGATAATGTTTGCGCACTTCCGTTTGGGTCACAAACTCCGTTCCTAACCCTAAAGCATCTCCTATGGCTTGACCGAAGAAAACGCCTTTTAGTTTGTCTTTATTTATTATTCTTATATTAGTAAACATTTATGGATACCCTGCACAGCACAGATTTTTTTAATTACTTCTTCGATTCACGTTCTTTCAAAAGCATAACAAGCAATATGATGGCTATGGTTATGTCAACGATATTCCATACCATGCGCCCTAAAGGAATCTTAATGAACGGCTGGAACAAGACCGCTAATGCACCGAAAGTAATCATTAGATTTTCTTTCTTTTCCTGATAATATTGGTATGCCATAAGTCCGAAAACAATCGTAGCAAAATAACGGACTAAGATGTAATAGCCGTATGGCATTGGTGCTAAACATAACACCAATGCGATGATTAAGATTTGTTTGAGACGTCTCATCATTTCATTTGATAAGGTACGACATGAATATCCTTCGCAAAATTGAGGTTAGCTCCCGAATCATCACGACCTCCAGTTGTGATTCCAATAACTTCACCATATCGATTAATCAAGGCTCCACCGCTGCTTCCATGATCTATGGGGCAACTTATTTGGATGAAATCATCATCTCTTATTTGAGAGATTTCACCCGAAGCAAATGTATTTTCCAATCCTTTTGGGCTGCCTATTGTATAAACTCTTTCTCCTACTTCACATTGTCTCTGAGAAACAGGTATATAGTTAAACTGCCCTTTTATTCGGAATAAAATGTAATCATCCGATTCACTTTTAGCCAACACTTTATCTATCTTGTATTGTCGGCCATCAGATAACTTAATGACTTCATAACCGATACCTGTTCCTTTAAAAACATGGTAATTGCTTACTGCCATCCCATCCTTGCTAATAAAAAATCCCGAACCTTGATAAGCGTTATAACCATCTGTTGTAAAAACCATAAAAACAGCTGAGTTATAACGCTTGAATACTTCAGTGGCAGGAATAACTTTGTCTGTATTATGGTCAACCTTTGGATTGTTTTCTTGTTCAGGTCGTGAAATGATGCGGCTATCAATTTTAGGAGGTACAGACTTCTCTACATAAAGTTTTCTGACATCTTTTCTCCCTTCATTCCTTCCAGTCATCGTGCAAGAAGTTACTAAGAAGAACATTAAAAAGAGCAATCCTGCATTAGTTATTTTATCCATGTCTTTTATTTATTTTATTACTCCCGGTTTAGGCAATATGTGAATTAGAAAGCGTTGGTTCTTTACATTGCCTGCTACATCAGGCTGTATGCGTAAAGTTCCGTCCTGTCCGCTTCCCGAAATAATAACTTCGCATTGTTCCGGATTGAAAAGCACTCCATTGTTCTTCCAATAATTTACCAATGCTAATGCACGTTCGTAGCTTAATTCATTATTTCGGATAAAATTATCTTTCGAAGCCTGTCCTTCTATAATCAATAAATATTGAGCATTATATTTTTGGCATGCATTTTTAATGAATTGATTGATAGCTTTTCCTGCATTCAACAATTGATGTCTTGTTTCAATACTAATATCTGTAATATCTGCACTGTTTGTCTGAAAGCCCACATCTATTTTCAATATATGTTTTTTATGTTCAGCATTATAAGCAAAATAAGTAGAATCAATATTGCTTATCGCATTCTGTATCTCCTTTATTTTATTGATTTCTGCTTGTGTCGCTTCTTTCACCCTCTCTATTTCCTTCATCTGTTTTTGAAGCATAACTACCGTCAACACAAACAATACAAGCATAATGAAAAACAGACTTGACATTAAGTCCGCATAGCTTGCCCAAAAGAAAGATCGCTTATTCATAATTTAAGATTCTTGAAACTACCATAAGAAACGATTATCTAAAACCATGCTATTGAAAATGCTCAATATTAAAAATAAGAGAGCCAAGAAAAAGACAATAGTCCCCAATCCGACAAATGCAATTAATAAATATTTAATCGGACGAGATATTCTCATAGGAGATGTTTGCTTAGCAGCGTGCGGCATAGTCACTTCCACAGACATATTTTGAACAGCAGCAATCAATTCATCCATTTTTTGCCTTTGACTAACGCCCATTTGTGCAATCTCAGTTTTTAAAGTATTTAAACTTTCCAATTCTGCATCTAGTTTTTCTCCCTGTATACCTATTGCCAAAACAACATTATCCAATTTCTTCAATTCATCCAACACGTTTCCATTCTCTTGAATTTTTCTTTTAAAAATTTCCTGTTGTTCATCCAAGGCTTTATTGAAAATGTTTTGTTTTCGAATAAGTGCTTCGTTCATTTCTTGCATACTTTTATCTGCATTCTCTTGCAAGGAATGTAATGTTTGTTGCAATCTGTCATCCACTGTTCCTACTGCTTGACTGATTGCCGCTTTACGTTGCTCTATATCTTTTACTTCCTGTTCAAAGAAAGTACCCATTTTTTCAATTAATTGGGTACGCTTTTCTTGTGAATCGAGATTTCTATTCAGCGCATTGAGTTGACTGATAAACTCATTTACATTATGCATATATTGACTAAACCGTTCTAACTGAGGAGTGCATGCCTGTAACTCACGTAATACAGAAACATTGGCGGTTGCCATTTTCTTAATATCCAATTGTTGAATGGTTTGTATCAATTCAATTTGGTTCTCATAAGATGTTTCTACCCGTTGCAATGCCTTGTCCAACTTTGTTGTATTCGTGGAGAATGAACGGTTGAACTTCAATAAATTTTCTTGAAGCCTCATTAGGCTATTCTCTGTCCCTCCTAACACTGGAAGAAGTTCTGTTTGAATCCAAGTATAGAACTCATTCTTATCTTCTTCTAATTTGGACGCTGCACTTTTTATTGACCACGAAGCTATACTTGTAAACAGAATACCAAAAAAACTAGCGAACATAGCTATGGCAACTCCTCCCATCAACATACCTATTGATTCACTCGGATTATTAATAAAAGCAGAAAAGCCTTGATTGTCACCTGTACCTAACGCTATAGAACCTATACCGACAATAATACCAATAACCGTTCCCATTAAACCTAAATATAAAGGCATGGGAATCTGTACACTTATTTCTTCCTGTTTTGCATCACAATTCCGTTCCACAATATCCTTTACTAACATAAAATCGCTAACAGCACCCTTGTTTTTTACTAAATAGATATTTATTGATTTTATGATTTGAGATAAAACCGGATGATTTATTGATGTGTCTGTATTAATGTATGTTATTTCAACGGTGTCTTCTGAAATATTTTCTTGTGGTATTTTATAACACCCATCCGTACAATCTATTTCATTTTTATTGTTAATTGCCGATAAAGGAATATATGCTTTAGATGTTTCAAAGCGAATACCTTTAAATATGTCTTTATATTTTCTTATTAACGTAAAAGTATTTACTCCTATCATTATTTGGATAATAATGATGAAGAACACTATTCCTCCTATTATTATTTGATGCTCTTCCATAATGCACTATCATTTAATAAATTCGATTTCGGCTTTTTTAATTACTTTCCAAACTCCATTTTGCATTTGTTCAACTTCGCCATCGCTTACATTTTTAATAGCTTTAGCGTTTATAGAACTGCCTGTTGTATCACAAAAATGTTCTAAAATGTATTCCTTATTTCTTATCGCTCTCAACATTTGTTCTTCTTTCTCATATATGCGGAATTTGGCAACTGTTGCATCTTTTTTTACAGAAATAATATATATGGCTTCCATTTCTTCTGTGGTTTTAAGAAAATCATCTTGTAGTGGTTTTGCATAAATTGCTTTCGATTCTTTTCTTTGACTTATATCATGAGTGTCTTTTATGTCCTCAACAACATTTTTTTGTACAACAGCTCCCTTCAAAGCTTCTTTACTATCACTGATAACTTTACTTTTTATCTCTTCGATATTCTTTGCTATTTTATCTATTTTTTCCTCTGTTGGATATCTTCGATAATTAGCTGCTTGAAAACTTTCTTTCCTTTTATCATCCTCATGATTCCGTTCTATATTCATCAGTTTCTTATATATCTTGTAACATCCCCAAACGATGGTGCTCAAAAAAATGAGTATCAATACTAATATTCCAATAGCTATCCAGCGTAGAATGCCGTTTAAGATTATAATGACCTTTTTATTGCCTTCTTGTTTCATTTTTTCAACAACTTTGTCTGCTATTTTATTTATTTCATTGTCTGTTAACGAATAAGCGTTTTGAGTTTCAGACATATCTGATTCCCTTTGAATAGAACTTATGTTTAATGAATCATTTTTTAATGAATCATTTTTTGTAGGGTTTGCGAAAAGACTTATACTACATATTAACGCAAAAACTGTAATAATCTTTCTCATAATACACTTTATTTATAGACTTCTTGAGCTATTTTATTAAGAATGCCAACCAATGGATAAAAGAAAAGTGTTTCTTCTATTTTAGGCTCTGTCCCAGTTTGTTCTATCTCTTTCTTTTTATCTTTAATACCATCTCTGAAATATTTCTTTATATCCATTTTACAATATTTCTGCACAATATCCCATTTAGAGCGTTCTGCGTCAAACTTATCAGCATAAGAAAACTTTTTATTCAAATCAAAAAATAATTGAATGACTTTATTTACTTCCTCTAATATGCTTTCCTCAATTTCTTCATTAACATCATCGTACTTTAAGTCACCTGTTGAAAAAGTATTGGATGTCCCCCCCAACAACACTTGCTTTAAGTCCATAATATCTGAATAATCTTGTGACTCAGCATTCAACAATCCGCCTTTACAAGTTGCTTCTTTAGGGTTTTCCAATTCACGAATAATTGTCAGATCATCTTCATTATAGGATTGCTCATACACAGCTTCAAAGATCATTTTCGTGAATCTTTCTAAAGTAGCATTATTAGGTGTAAGGATGCTTAATACTTTTGAACCTGTCCCACTAAATGTAATATGTCTAGGCATATTCATTCGTTTAGCTTTCATAATATTGGCTATATGATAAATAATGGCAACATAAAACAAAATGAATACATATTTACCACATCCATCTTGTGATAGCATTTCATTGAAATCAATTTTTATATTTTTCGATAAAACACTCTTATTTGTCTCTAAAGAGAAAAAGAAAGAAACAATGTCAACAGATTTTTTTTGCTTGCATAAGTTTTGCATCACTTCATAGGGATCTGCCAAATCATTATCTTCCAATTTTTTGTATATATCATTTTTAAAACGGTTGACAAATCCATTACTATCTGAAGTCAAGCCGTATCCATCTCCCCAAATACTATTAGCTGCAAAACGGAAAGAAGTCAATAATTCTTCTTTACCATTATTTACTATCAAAACATCAGTAGTACCTCCTCCTATGTCAATTGAAACGACATCAGTTGTTGTTCCCATCGTATTTTTATAATAATAATAAGGAGCTACTGATTCGGACATTGAAATTATATTAGATAAATCATCTCCGAAATTCTGCTTGTACAATTTTTTCCAGATCATAAAGAAATTATTGTAACGTCCTTCTGTCATACTAGCTGGATAAAACCAGATTATTTTTGTCTTTTGCAAATCTCCACCATTCAACAGAACCTTGTTACGTAATATTAAAAACAAAGCATCTAAATATTGTTTTACTTTCTCTTGATTATTGGGTTCATTCGACCATTTTAAATTTGTAGTTATCTTATTATAAACAGAAATAGGCTCTTTCTCATAAGCAAATGGGACATTAGTATTTGCCATTGAAAAGACTGCTTGATTCCAGTTAGTATCGCGCCCTTCAGACAAAACTGTACGTATCGGAAACTTAAAAGAATCTCCAATGACATCAGGCAAATAATCTTGATATAAGACTCTCACAGAAGAAGCATATCCTTGCATTGTATTTAGTTTACATAATTGTAAATCTTTCTCACTTATATTAAATGGGACAGATACCATTCCATCTTCTGAGTATTCTATATATGTATTAGTAGTGCCAAAATCGATTGCAAAAATAAATTGTTTGTTACCGCTTTTTTGTTTCCATTTCGGGATAATGCAACCTTTCAAATTCTCATTGTACACTAAGACCATACGATCAAAATTCGTATCGAGTATATAAGTTTCATTAAACGCATAGGTGGCATCTTTTACATTCCGATCTGCTTTTCCACGTATTTCAATGCTTTTATTCTCTTGGAAAAATTTAATATCAACTTTTTCTTTTTCTTTTCCTCCATAATCTCTTAACAAAGCAATGCGATAACGAGGGTTTTCATTTCCTACAAACTTTACTAAAGGAAATAAAGCGATACCAAACTTCCGCATTGCCACTCCACCTTTATTATTTTGAGGCTCTGCCATTGCATCTGCAAAATACAGGCGCTCGTAAGTGATATACTCATCCTTTTGGATCGGAACTCTTAAAACAACTTTTATACCACCTGCATTGCGGACCAGCTCAAACATTTTCTTACCGTCAGGCATTGTACTTTGAAGTTCGTCAACCGTAAAATAAGAGAAGAATTCTTTTCGAAGAGGCAATAAATAGCAGCCTTCTACATCTGTACCTCCATTAAAGAAATCTTCTTGGTTAAAGGTCGTATCATTCCACAAGATATAGTCCTCCAAAAAGTCACCGATTGTCAGATACGGATATTTAGTCCCATCATCCGGCAAGGAACGTTCTGAAAGAAGACGGCTATCATTATAAGGCACTTTGGTGTCTTTATCCCAAAGGTCTATTGTATAACGCATCTGTTTAGTATACATATCTACAGGAAGAACCAAAGGCAACTTTGCATCCTTACAAATGGAAGAATTGATTTGAAAATCGCTTTTCACATCTGTAATCCCTTTCCTTTTCTTAAGATGAAATCCCAGAACTTCCACAAGATTTGCATCAGACGTTACAGACAAGTCTTCATAATAAGCATCATACGCATCTTTATTCAAGGCACTGATTTTCTCTTTTTGCGAATTGCTTAATTTTGTATAACTCAAATTCAAGTAAGTATTGATTTCCGGATACAAGTCTGCAAAATCAGGCATACTCTTTTGTAAACAGAACCAATACATTTGATAATCAAAATCTCGCTTGTATAAGGGTTGGAACTCTTCATCGAAAGGTCGGTCTTTGCCGAAACTTAAATGTTTTGATACGTAAGATAAATTATTGGCAGAAGTAAAGAAGAATGTAGCCGGAGAAGTTGCTCCGATAATATTCATTTGCTCCGGTTTGTCTGGTCCTGTATAATCTAACAAGTATATCCGTTCCAAGTCTTTAAAATTAAAAGCATCGGCATCCTGTTCCAGATAAAGACGCAATGTTTCTCCGAACAAACGGTGTCTTTCATTGCCTGAATCAAGTAAGGTTTGCAAGTCATTTTTTTTGTCCCATACAATGATACGCACCTTGTCTCTAAATTTATCTATATTGAAAAATATTTCTCCCACA
Source organism: Bacteroides sp. An279 (assembly GCF_002159615.1). NCBI lineage: Bacteria > Pseudomonadati > Bacteroidota > Bacteroidia > Bacteroidales > Bacteroidaceae > Bacteroides > Bacteroides sp. An279. The sequence goes on along the minus strand of NZ_NFJA01000006.1, from coordinate 50,916 downwards.
TCGAAACAATCCGAAACCAATTTATGATGGATAGAATCGCCATCCAAATTCTTGCTTTCGGTAATAATTTTGAATGCTGTCTTAACCAAATCCATCCGTGCAAACGGAGAGGGGATAGATGTTATCTCTTTCTTACTCGTTGCCCCATTCGGATCCTTTATTCCTTTAATGGCTGTATTCCCATAGGCAGAAGAATTGTCCCAGCCCTTCAAATTATTATTATCTGTATGCAGTCTAAAAACCTTTACCATAACTATGCTAATTTTTTATCTGTTACTAATTTGTTAACCGTCCGATAGAATAATTCTATAAAGCGTTCTTCTGTGTTTAGGTTGTTAGAAACTTTAGGCTCCAAATCGCAAAGGCAATAATCGAACAAATCATAATTACTCCGATAGTTCATTACCTTGCTTGGCTTCACTCCTGCCACAAAACCAAAAACATCTTTTTTCATTTCCTCTAAATGGAAAGGAGCAAAGCCTCTATGATTGGAAGCCATCTCATCTAACCATTGCAAATAGTTTTCTTTTATTTTTACTAAATGGCTCTTAAAAAAATTCCCATTAAAGAAATTTCCATCAAAAGGACGCTTCCCTTTTGCCCACTTCAATGATTTAGATGAATTCAAATGTTCATTCAAAAATTTACAGAATAATGTAAATTCAGTCATCGGACGCTGGATAATATCACGTGTATCATCATAGAAACTGGAAAATATCATATCTTCATCACCCGAAGCCGCACCAAATTCTTTATAAATCGGATTCAACGCTTTTCCTTTTGAGGACTGAAGCACATTATTATCCATACTGCAAAAATCTACGATAGCCAATGCTGCTAATAACTCTATGATATGCGCTTTATTTTTTTGAGTCGTACCACCTTCGCTATATTCATACGTGTCGTAAATATCATCTGCCAAGTAATAAAAAGCATTCAAAGAATTGTTTCCGCTGATATTCTTATTATAATACTCTAAAGCAGCTTTTGCTTTAGAAATAAAAGTAGAACTGTCTATGTCATTCGTCCCATCCTGGCTTTGAGCCAAATTAAAATAAGGCAAAACCGTTATAGCACCAATTGGCGCATCTTTGATGTTCCCTGCATTAGGCAGCGACATATTTATACCTCGTAAATTCTTCAACAACAAAGGGAAACCACTGGCACCTGTACCCCCAAAAATAGAACTGACTATAAAAATACGGTCACCCGGACGGAAACTATTGGTAAAATCATTAAAAGCATCCGATTGCGCAAACTGGTTTAATACCACACTACCAATATTGGGATTACCTTTAAAACCGACTTCCATATCTGAATCCAAGTTCTTTTCCGAAAATAGCATATAAGCTAATGCTTGATTGGCTATATCCAATGAATCGAATCCCATATACTTACGAAAACGGTCATTTCGTGTATTCGATAATTCCAGACGATAATTCGGAATCATTTCACTGATTCTTGTTTTGAAAAAACGATTTTTTATATCATCGGAAAAATGAAGCTGTCCGTTCATATACTTATATTCCCGCAAAAAAGAAATGGTACGGGTTAAATCTGCCGCTGAGGCATCCGGATCGATAAATATCGGAACGATTTCATCTGTATTTATTTCTACTCCTGTAGTCAACAACATGGCAAGGGCTTTCATTACACGTGCACCTGTGCCTCCAATGCAAAAGATATATGTTTTCATGCTTATTAAAATTTAATGAAAGGAGAATATTTTGCCACACGGCTCCACCAGTGGAACAGGAGTGATAATACCAAAAAGAAAATAAAAGCCATAATCATATTGCTTATACCGAAATTCCAGCATTCGCTGGGAATAGAAATTAAATTTTGAACCACTTCACCGTTTTTATTCCTTAAATACAATAATTCATCGGGAATCTTTCCGGCATTATAATCAGAGAGTACACAATAATAACCTACAAACAAAGCTATTACACTATTGATTATTGCCATAATCAACCAACTCCACCATTTACAGAATCGTGGATGATCTATCACATAATAATATAACGCCATTATCACAAAAGAAATGATCAAAGTATAAAGTCCTATCGTGTTATACCTCAATTCTAAATCATACGTGCCTGATGCAGGATTGTAGCCCCACAGATATTGTGATAAGTAATCCGAATAGAACGACTTAAACCAGCAATACATATTGCCTAGAAGCAATTCAAAAAAAGTTCCCATAACTATTTCATTTTATTGTTATTTTAAATTCAGCGTAATTCTCCTGACGGCTTTTAAAGGCTTCGTAAACCCCTTCGATCAAATATTTCAATCCGTATGTCTTATCGGTAGCATTGTCTTTCACCAAATCATCTCCTAATAGGTCTGTTCTCTCTTCCACCCATTGCGGAAATCGGTTTTTCAACGTAATAGAAATCTTTCCGCGAGAAGCAATTTTAGAAGACAAATTAAAGATGTAAGGATAGTGTCCTGTTTTCTGTTCTTTTACAGACAAAGTATAATCTTTATTGCTGATTTCATAATTCGCGATATCCGTCAAATAGCTTTTATCCAATGGCAACTGATTCAGATTTACCCCAACCGAAAACATAAACATCCCTTTCTGTTGCCCTTTGCTCTCTTTCCGGATATCACAGATGGTTGTCTTCGGAGCAGTTCTATCCAAGTCAAAACTCCCCAACCTCGGCGTAAGCAAAACTCTATAATCAAATCCCTTAGATGAAGAAACCAACGTACAAACGTTATCCAAATCTGCCCCGTTCCCTTTCAAAGATTCCAATGGTGCTTTGTCCAGCATTTGTTTAATATGTGAAGTGCTTCCGATTATCCAGATATAAAAAGGGCGGTTTCCCTTGTAATATTTTGGATAGTCAACTTTGTTATAGAATTTACCATCGAACGAAGATGTCAACTGGCAGATAACGACTGATAAGTTTCCTTTCGAACGTTCTAAAGATTGCACAAAAGACTTTTTTATCTTTGTACGTTGCTCTAATAAATAACTATTCAGATTTTGTGGCGAAGAAGCATATTTGCTTCCAGGAGAAACAATACAGTCGGATATAAATATGGAAATATCATGTTCATGGTGCCGTTTCAATATCGAATCAAGTACAATAGCTATGTCCGATGTGCCTAAATTTCCTCCATGTTTTCTAAAATCTGCCGGTTCAATATTATGGATAAACTTTTCTACATCATGTCCTAAAGGTATCACTTGACTATTTATATAGTTCAGATTCAAGGTGTCCACCAACTTCCCGATTTGCAACTCTGTCAAGTAAGCATAAATAGATTGTTCAAACCCAGTATTTCCTTTGACATAGCCATCCATACTTCCTGAATTTTCAAGGTATATATTTATATCTTGAATTGGCTGAATCTGAATGCGTGTCGTCCCTTCAGAGGAAGTCACAGTTTTGCTACTACTATCATCAGTACAATAAAAACTTACCACCAACAACATAATTGCCAACAAGCTTCCTATAACCCTAAACAATTTATTCATCTTCTTTGCGTGTCTTCCAGTTCCCAAAGGCTATCAAAGTTAACAAAAAAGAAGCGTGGAACTGCGTGCTATCTCCACGTTCTTGAAGGTCCTAGGAAAACCCATTGCACATTGGTAAATAGACAGCAGACCCACGCTATACAGCGTGGGAACCGCCAACGTCCATCCTTGTGCAATCATGAAAATTTCCTAGGTTTTCAAGAGCAAGAATGAAGCATGACGCTTCTCACATAATATTTTTCCCACAAAATAGTGAGCCGCAGACGCTTCTGCCTGCTCGCTGCAACAAAAGTAAGCAATAGTTACGAATAAATCAAACGAATCAAGAAATTTTGTTGGGTAAAATATTTGTCATTGAATCGGATGGTTAGATAAATGGAAATGCTTGTTCCGGACTTGATTATTTTCAAATAATCCTCCAAATACTTGACTTTGCTTTCGTCTCGTATTATCTTTGTGACAGGCTTGGTTTTATGTCCTCCGATGCGGGGATATACATCCTTGCTGCCGAGGATGTACGTCCTTGCATCGGAGGATGTACATCCCCGGTACGGAGGACGTAAAACCAAGTGATAAGCAAACGGATTATTAACCTTAATCAAAACAAAACGATGAGTGCTCTTTATGATTTGTTGCCTGTGCCCTTTGCGGGCGATGCGGAAAACGCTCCGAAACTTTATCCGAAGATGGTTGCCTACCAGACCGTTACGTTTGATCAGCTTGTCGAGAAAATCGCCAGCCATTCCGGACTGACCAGAGGGAATATCCTTGCCGTGATGGAAGAGATAGAATACTGGACCACGCAACTCCTTTCGGAGGGATACCGTGTGCAGATAGGGAATATCGGCACGGCCTCGGTCTCGCTCAAGGCAGACGCGGAGGTGTACGATAAAGAAGATATACATGCCCAGTCCATCCGTTTCGATAAGGTGAGGGTGACGGTATCCAAACAGTTCTCGAAGCAATGCTGCGGGAAGGTGTTGCGTGCCCCTTCGTGGAAGAAGTTCAAGCAAAGTTCCAGCCGTTATACGGAAGAAGAGCGGCTTGACATGCTTCGGGCGTATCTGGAAGAGCATCCGTACATCACCCGCGCCGAATACGGGGAGCTGACCGGACTGTTGAGGAACAAGGCGTGGCAGGACCTGGACAAATGGGTGAAGGCGCACCTTATCGACATCAAGGGGCGCGCTCCTCACCGGGTGTATGTGAAGCGTAAGGGACAGGATGACAAGCTCTAATTTTCCAATAAAGTAGGAAGCGATTATATCATGCTCGGTACAAGTTTGTGTATTTTCTCACCACAGAGGACACAGGGTACCACAGAGGAAAAAAGTCAAAAGGCTCTGTGTGTCTCTGTGTCCTCTGTGGTAAAACAGTTATTTTACACCGGTTTGCTACATAGAGCTTCCTTCAGTTAACATAGACTTTAATAAAGTATGTTTCGAACAGTATCCGGGCCTCCTCCAGTTCTTCGGGTGTATTTTGAGGAACTTTTTTTAATTGGTAATCCAGACCCATTGCTTCGTACTTATGAACGCCTAGTGTGTGGTAAGGCAGGATTTCTACTCGTTCTATCATCCGGTAAGGATGGAAATGGGCTCCTAAAGCCTTGATGTCTTCACGAAATGAACTGTAGCCTGGAACTAGCACGTAACGCAACCAGAAGGGCTTTTCGTTAGCTTCCAGCCAGGCAGCCGTTTCCAGCGTTTGGGCATTGCTATGACCGGTCAGCCGGCGATGGCGTATATCATTAAATTCCTTTACATCGAGCAGTACCAGGTCGGTCAGTGTCAGCAGTTCCTTCACATCTTCGTTCCAGATGCTTCCATTTGTGTCCAGACAGATATGAATGCCCTCTTTCTTCAGCATCCGGAACAGAGGTATCAAGTCTTTTGCCTGGATCGTAGGTTCTCCTCCGCTGAAGGTGATGCCGCCTTTCTTGCCGAAAAAAGGTTTTTGATTTGTTGCCATCCGCAAAATGTCTTGGGGATCCGTGGCCTTGCTTTCACCTTGCGGATTGATGGTGTCGGGATTGGCACAATACAAGCACCGGAAGTTGCACCCTTGCAAAAAGACTACCAGACGGATGCCAGGCCCGTCGTAAGTGCCCAACGATTCGTATGAATGTACTTTTATTGCCATTATTATTTTTTACTTTGGACACGGAGACGCACTGGTGTTGAGCTTCTTTGTGGATAATCAGGTCACCTTGTGTCCCGTGTCCAATTGTTAAACTATTTTACATCCGTTCGTGGAAACTGCGTGAGATAACCTCCAACTGGTGCTCGCGGCTTAGTTTGATGAAGTTGACCGCATAGCCCGATACGCGGATGGTGAGTTGCGGGTATTTTTCAGGATGCTCCATCGCGTCTTCCAGCATTTCACGGTTCAGCACATTCACGTTCAGGTGGTGTGCCCCTTTTACGAAATATCCGTCCATTAATGTCACCAGGTTTTCAATGCGGCTTTCGCGGTCTACACCCAGTGATTTCGGAACGATGGAAAACGTGTTGCTGATACCATCCTGTGAGTCGCGGTAACGTAATTTTGCCACCGAGCTGAGTGATGCTACGGCTCCGTTCTTGTCACGCCCGTGCATCGGGTTCGCTCCAGGGGCGAATGCTACTCCTTTGGCACGTCCGTCAGGGGTGGCGCCTGTTTTCTTGCCGTACATCACATTTGAGGTGATGGTCAGGATGGAGAGTGTCGGCTTGGCGTGTTTGTAGACGGGCAACTTTTTCAGTTCTTCGTCGAAGTAATAAATCAAGTCTACCGCCAAATGGTCCACGCGGTCATCATCGTTCCCGAAGCAAGGGAACTCGCCTTCGATGTCGAAACCTTCGGTCAGTCCGATATCGTTACGGCGTGCTTTTACCTTGGCATATTTGATAGCAGAAAGCGAGTCTACTGCGATTGACATACCGGCCACTCCGTATGCCAGGTTAATTTCCGGGTCGGTGTCAACGAAGGCCATCTGCGCTTTCTCGTAATAATATTTGTCGTGCATGTAATGGATGATGTTCATCGCGTCGTTGTATACGCGCGCCATCTCTTTCAGTACTTTCTTGTAGTTGGCAAGCACTTCCTCGAAATTCAGCTCATCGTTACTTAATACCGGAATATCTTTCACCATCACTGTGCCCGTATTTTCGCAACGTCCGCCGTTGATGGCAAGCAAGAGTGCCTTGGCCAGGTTGCAGCGTGCACCGAAGAATTGGATATGACGGCCGATGTCTTGATACGACACGCAGCAGGCAATACCGTAATCGTCCGAACCGCGCACCTCGCGCATCAGGTCGTCGTTTTCGTACTGGATGGAAGATGTATCGATGGATACTTGTGCGCAGAAATCCTTGAAGCCTTCGGGTAGCTGCGGGCTCCAGAGCACGGTCAGGTTCGGTTCGGGCGAAGGCCCTAGGTTGTACAGTGTCTGTAAGAAGCGGAAGGAGGTCTTTGTCACTTTCACCCGTCCGTCATTGAAGCGTCCGCCGATGGACTCGGTTACCCATGTGGGGTCGCCTGCGAAAATATCAGTGTACGCCTGCATACGTAAGTGGCGCACCATACGGAGTTTGATGACAAATTGGTCAATCAGTTCCTGTGCGTGTGCTTCATCCAATGTTCCGTGAGCAAGGTCATACTCGATGTAGATGTCGAGAAATGATGACACGTTGCCTAGCGACATTGCTGCTCCGTCTTGCTCTTTCACGGCAGCCAGGTAGGCCATATATACCCATTGTACCGCTTCCTGTGCCGTTTCGGCCGGACGGCTCAGATCGAGTCCGTATTGTTCTCCCAGTATCTTTATTTCTTTCAAAGCCTTGATTTGCTCCATCACTTCCTCACGCAAGCGGATGCGCTCATCAGTCATCGGGCTGGTCAGGTGACGCAGGTCGTCCTGCTTCGCTTCTATCAGTCGGTCCAGTCCGTACAAAGCAAGGCGGCGGTAGTCACCAATGATTCGTCCGCGTGCGTAGTTGTCGGGAAGTCCGGTGAGGAATCCCAGCGAGCGGAATGATCGGATTTCTTCAGTATAAGCATCGAATACACCATCGTTGTGCGTCTTGCGGTAATGCGTGAATATATCCTTTACCTTCGGGTCTACTTCCGTTCCGTTTTCGCGGCAAGCTTTCTCTACGACCTTGATGCCTCCGAAGGGCTTGATGGCACGGCGCAGCACCTCGTCGGTCTGCAGACCGACGATTACTTCATTGTTTTTATCGATGTATCCTGGAGCAAACGACGTGATAGTAGAGACGGTAGACGGATCGAGCGAGCGCACGCCGTTGTTGGCACGTTCTTCGGCAAGCGCTTCCAGACATTTGTTCCATACGGCTTTGGTACGTTCGGTGGGACCGGTCAGGAAAGATGCGTTGCCCACATAAGGAGTAATGTTAGTCTTTACGAAATCGGTGACGTCGACGTGATGATTCCAACGTCCCGGTTTGAAATTCATTGTCATAAGGCAAGAAATAATTAAAATGTGATATACTTGTTTTTCCTAAAAACGGATGCAAAGGTACGGAAAATCCCGATACGGCGCAATACCTGAAAATGGGGATAAGCACATGGAGGGTTGCAGTCCTTTCATTTACACACAGATGACCCGCTATCTTTCTCATCACACAAACGGAAATGCCTCAAAAATTCACCCCAAATCATCGCACGATAAGTTCGAAACAGTTTCATAATTCTCTTCCTAATTTATCAGGAAGAAAGATTTGGGGATATTTGATGCCTAATCCCGACAGGTCTATTGATGATACATTGCAATATGAACGTTAATTGATTTTGGGGAAGCAGCAGTTTTCTCTTTATTTTTGTATCATTGATTGATCTTTCTATCTTGATTCTGTCTTTTTCTTACCGAGAGGACTATGCGAAAAGTGCAAAAAAAGTGCGTGAAAAGTTTGCACAAGTCAAAAACTCCATCTATCTTTGCACCGCATTTGAGAGAAAATGTGTTTTCAAAAATGACACAAACAAACGGAAGTTTGGGTGAGTGGCTGAAACCAGCAGTTTGCTAAACTGCCGTACGGGTTACCGTACCGGGGGTTCGAATCCCCCAGCTTCCGCTGTAACTACTGGACAGAAATGGACAGTGATAGGATAGGGATCTGCAAATTATTGATTTGTAGGTCTTTTTTTTATGGTCAGAAGTCCTATAGGAAAATGACACTTAGGAACCTTTAATATTTGACAAAACAACATGGGGTATCTGACAACTAATGCCATATGCAACATATAGGTTCAACAAAATAATAGCGACTGAAACTATTAGGTTCATAGTGACAGTCGCTATTGTTGTATATAAAGGTTTAAAACTTGTAGTTTATCGAATGCTTACAGTAAATGAGAATGTATCTGTCTTTTTATGTGTTTGTCCCAAAGACAATACCTATTCTAATAGCTGTTCCCTATGACTTTCAATGTACCTCATAAAGTCGTAGAACTTGTGATTGCGTTTTCTTATTATACGCGGTCGGAACACAAACCAGTTTAGAGCAATCCACAGCAACAGAATAGAATAGGCAATTATCCCCCAATAAAACGAATGGAAAAATGTATATTCATATCCATAGAGTGCAAAACCAATTGACAAAAAGAAAAAATATAAGTTCAAGATGAGATGCTGCTGTCTGTATTCTCGCTTTTTTATTCTTAAAAGATTATCTATATAGTCAATATTGGTACTATCAATTTTTAGTCCATAATAAAGCCGAAGGAGTCTGCCGTAGGATAAAGCCGGCAGCATAAAGCCTATGGACAACAAAGTAATGCCCACTTTGGTGACCGTCAGCAAGGGTGTCCAACATATCCAGATAACCGCTCCAAAGACAATGGCTAATATCATAAGCATAATGACGGCATAAGCCTCTCCGATTCTGCGTAATCTGAAACGTTTTATCTTTTTGCGTATGGCAGACAAATCTGCAACAGGTGCCTGCTGTCCTTTCCATAAGGATTTTATATCTATATCATTCATCATTATTACGTATTTTTTTTGCTAATGTGGATTTTATCCGGTGTATCTTTACACGTACATTTGCTTCCGACAGGCCTGTGATTTGAGCTATTTCCGCTTGTTTCAACTCTTCGAGATAAAGTGAAATAACCAAGCGGTCCATTTCCGGAAGCTCGGCTATGGCTTCATACAGAGTTTTCACCTGTAATGAATTATCGCTCGGTTCTTTAGCGAACAGGTTCAATGGGACTTCTGCTTGAGAAATACTATTCTGACGCTCTCTTTGGCGCAAACAAATGTTTGTGGCAATACGAAAAATCCACGTTCCTACGGATGATTCACCTTTGAAAGTGGGAAGATATTGCCACACACGGACAAAGACATCTTGTGCCAAGTCTTGCGCCAAAGAATAATCATTGAAATAGCCCATACATAATCGGAAGACCTTATCCCAATAGACCTTATATAAATACTCGAAACTCACGGTCTGTCATTTAAAAAGTCCATAATCTGTTGTATATACCATTCCCAGTCATCAAACATAATGAAATGCAATCCTTTATTCGCGTATTCCAACCGGATGTTCGGCAGATTTCCAAACTGTTGCTCAATCATAGGGGCTATTTTCTTAAAAGGATACTCCAACAAAACTAATGTTGAAACGGAAATGCTTGGTATAATGGGTCTTAAATCTATGTTGGAATACTCATAATACATATGGGCGTAAGTCGTTCTGTCAGTTGATAAGCTCCATTTGACGAGATTGTCATACCGAAGCGAATCACTCGTAAGCGATGTTGCGCTGATATAGGCTTGCCTGTAAAATTGCTCCTCACCTATCTTGCGCATTTGAGATTCAAACTCGTCAAACTCTTCGGGAGCAATCTTTTTAGTCTGAAAATCGGGATTATAAAGAGCCGCCAAACAAGGGAGTGCATCTACAACGACAATGCCTTTGGCTAAATTTGGCTGGTTTGATGCTATATAAAGAGCCAAGCCACCACCCATACTATGACCTATGAGTATAGGATTTTTTATATTTTCTTTTTGAATGAACCCAATAATCTGTTTTGCCCAACTATCAAAGGACGGATTCTTTTCGGGAGGAATACCTGCAAATCCAGGCATCGTTAGAATGTAACAACTGTAATTGTTTTGTAAGCTATCAACCGTCTGTTCCCATACTTCGCCAGAACACGCGAAGCCAGGAATCAGAATAATAGCTTGTTTCCCATTACCTACACGTTGCACGGAAAATGATTGAGCAAAGCCCGTATCTATGATTCCCAATAACACGACACACAGCAGCCCGACTTTACAAATTAAATTCTTCATGATTTTATTCTTTTTCCATTTAGATACGAAACCATGTAGAATGTTACAAAAATCAAGTGATTTTTCGCTCGGTGTTTTTCCTAAATAATACAAAAAACACCCGACTTTACATTCTTGGGTGTAAAATCGGGTGTTTGTTTTGCAAAACATTGATTTTCAATGTTTATTGCGGTGCGTACGGGACTCGAACCCGAAAATGTCCACAATTTGATTTTCAAATTGTTACAACGACCGTATATCTTTTCTGTAACGAATATGTAACAAACATTTGACTGATTATGTCCTAATGTGACTTAACAATGTCTGCACGTTTTATCATTACGGTTGCAAAGATACACACTTTTTCTGTAACAGCAAACTTTTATCCTATTTTTTTCAAAATCAAATCGGTATGGATTAAAGTTCAGACCTCTAATTAGTTCTCTAATAACGTATTATACATTGTATTTCAATTTGTTGTTTCATTTTTCAGAAAGACCACTGCCTTAAAACCGACTTTTCTGTAAATCTCCAAAGTCCATTTTAAGGCAATACACCGGAGTAACACCTATAACCGCAAGCCATGCTATTCCATGACTAATGCTTATTACAGAAGTTACTCAACGGTGAAGAAGGTTTCACCTCCTTTTTATCGCCCAACCTATTTTTGCTTTATTTATCGTAGTCAGAAACCCATTTTCTCCATAAAATCCCAAAAACGCTTTCTGCCTACTAAAAGCCGATTTCAGAAACAGTACAAGCAAAAGAAAAGCCAACAGCGACCACAATGTCATAAATGACACTGCCATCGCCGTGGGCACTTCTTTTATATGCTTGTACTAAAACGGTAAAACCGTTCTTACAGTCATTATTTCATCCATATACAAGTAGCCGAAAATGCCACTTCTACAGGACACGCCAAGCGTGGATCTGTTCTTGTGACCATTTTCGGCTACAATGTCCCGTGTCGTAAAACCAGTTTGCCTTCCATTGCAGACAAAGCAACGGCAGACAATCCCGTTTTACTACAATGTACCACCGGAGGAACACCAGTAACCGCAAGCCATGCACGCATGACAATGACGGTTACAGGACTTCCACACGGCGGTCGGAAAGCCAACTTTCCCCTTATTTGTAGCACCGCCCTTAATCCATCCACATGGCGCTGCACGCCAATACATCTGTCCCTTTTCCTTTCCGCCTCTCTATGCGTATGCCTCTGTTTCCATGCCGCCATCCAGGACGGCATCAGGTGTCATTTTCGTTGCATGGGGCAAAGGTAAAGACGGGATTAGGAACTCAAATTTTTTGTCGAAAAATCTCCACGCCCTTTCAGGGGTAGTATTTTGTCTAAAAAATTTGCTAATCCTACTCCCTAACCTTTGAGAAGCCCCCGAAACGAAAACGACCAATGCGGTCGGAAGACGTCACAAGAAAACATCGGACATACAGAGAGGCGAAAAGAAAAAGAAACCCGCCCACTCCAAATCCGAATAAGGTAATCAACAATCTAAAATCGGAAAATATGAGAATGATATTGAGTGACATCGGAAAGGTATTGTGGAAAGCATTATCCGCAGCAGTAACGACAACATCAAACATAGCCTTTTGTGCTGGCAGTTTGGTAGTAGGTATCATAGGAGAAATCCTATTCGGCATGTTGAGCATCATGTTCGGCATCCTAATCTCCCTATTTTCAGTAATGGCGGCAATCGGCTTTTTCATTTGGTTATTAACAATCTAACAAATAAGGATATGGCAAGAAGATACAGCAAGACAGCAGCGCAGCAATGCAGGTTTTACGAGGTGGACAACATCTTTGAGTATATGGTGGAAACCTACATCAACGGCAACCATTCAACCCTAAGAAGGCTATACCACGAACTCAACAAGGAAGCGAGAAAGGACTTTATCGGTTTTCTTTTGGTGGAATGCCCCCCACAATACCACACGGAGATTTTACAAGAGATTGTCTGACCACATAAAGGAACGGATATGAACAGGACAACGGAAAAGATACCCACATGGAGTTTAGCCTATATCATCAATGGCGATGCAACCGCACTCACAGACGATGAAGTTCAGACAATAGACAGATGGATGAAGCAATGGCAAGTACAAGATGTTTCACCCCTCACAGATGAAGAAGGGAACGCACAGCCTTATTTCACCCATTACCCCCTTTTCGGACTTCCCACAGAAGTGGAAGATTGCGAGATACTTTATTTGAACGACAACCCGACTAAAATTTGAGATTATGAAAGGAACAGACCATTTCAAACGAACCATACAGATGTTTTTGGAGCAGAGAGCAGCGGAAGATGAACTATTCGCCAAAAGCTACCGCAACCCAGCCAAGAACATAGACGATTGTGTCACATACGTTCTGAACTATGTGCAGAAAAGCGGTTGCAACGGCTTTTCAGACGGAGAGATTTACGGACAAGCCATTCACTATTACGATGAAAACGAGATTGAAATAGGCAAGCCGATACAATGTCGGGTAGTTGTAAACCATACAGCGGAACCTACTCAATATCCAAAGTTACAGAAACGTCATAAATCCACAGTGAAAAAAGAAACCCAAGTACAACAACCCTCATTATTCGATTTTTAATATGAAACCACATACTAACATTCAGAAAGAAATTGTTCAGCTTGCACAAAAATTGCCCAAACTGACAGAACGTCAGAAAGCCTATGCTTATGAACATTGTTTTAAGCACTATGCACACAGAACCAAAGGAGGTATGATAACTTGTATGGAATGTGGGCACAGATGGAAAAGTGAACACAGACTTGCAGAAAAATTGTGTGGCTGCACTTGCCCTCATTGCGGAAGAAAACTCGAGGTCATGGATACCCGCCAGCGGGTATTTACCAATAATGAATACTTTTCAATCGTTACTACCTGCAACGGCTATCAGGTTTTCCGCTTTTTCTATGTGAAAGTATTCAAGAAAGTAATGCAGCCAGCCAAGTATTCCATTACAGAAGTCGTTCAACGATGGATTTCTTCCAAAGGAGAAACCGAAACTTTCGCCCGATTGCGCTGTATGTTCGGTCTATATTATGACATGTGGAGCTTGAACAGCAACATGGAGTTAAGAAGCCAAAAAAGGCTCCATGCCTACAACATTTATGGAGTATGTACCTATCCTCAAATAAAACTACTACCCAAGCTGAAATATATTGGCTTTCGTTCCGATTTTTACGGAAGTTCACCTTATGACTATTATGCTGCTGTTCTTTCCGATTGCAGGATTGAGACATTGCCTAAAGCCGGTCAGACCTGTATGTTTCGCCACGCAATAACAAACGGCATAAGACTGAAAGATTATTGGGCAGCAATTAAAATCTGCATCCGCAACCGATATGAAATCAAAGAGCCACAAATATGGTGCGACTACATTAAATTATTGAAGCACTTTAAGAAAGACATTCACAATGCCAAATATGTGTGCCCTGCTAACCTTCATGCAGAACATGACAGACTGGTACAGAAAAGGAATGTGGAACTGAGGGAAGAACAGATGAAGAAGGATTTGCAAAAAGCCTTGAATGACGAGAAAAAGTACAAGGAGCAGAAAGGCAGGTTTTTCGGGCTTTCATTTTCCGATGGCACTTTGAAAGTCAAAGTTTTGGAAAGTGTTACCGAGTTCTTTGAGGAAGGTATGGCAATGCACCATTGCGTATTTTCAAATCAATACTATCTGAAAGAAGACTCTTTGATACTCTCTGCAAGCATTGAAGGGAAAAGGATTGAAACCATAGAATTATCTCTTGATACCATGCAGATTGTCCAAAGCCGAGGAGCCTGCAACATGAATACAAGTTATCATCGTCAAATCATTGAACTTGTAAACAAGAACATTCAACTTATCGAGCAAAGACTGACAGCATAAATAATATAATAAGTTCTACATGAAAGTAATAATTGAAAACATGTTTTTCGGGTGGCATGAAAATGCCCCCGAAACCTTCATCAAACTTATCAATTCATTGGTAGTGGCAAAAGATAAAACAGAAGTAAGGAACGTAATGCAGCATTTTGCACAAAGTTCGATATTCAATACCATTTTCGCCTACGGCTTCGGAGCGCACTACCTTTGGGTAGCCCAAAGGATGATAACCGACCCCGAAAAGGTAATGGAGAACCGACTGCTGATTGTTGAATTTTAATAAATGACTACCATGACAACAAGAATGACCATCAACGGAGTGAGTACCTGCCAGACGGCAGGTACTGAAAAGTACGAAAAGTACCAAACGACTATCAGACGGAAAAGAACAACCCTTTTCCAGTATGACTACCGACACACGGACGGAGAACTTTTCTCTTGCGTGAGACCGACATTGGAGGAGTGCAGACACCTGCGTGACGAATGGATAAAAGGAAAGGAGGACAGATTATGACAGCATACTATGATACTTTGATTGTGACATTCAGCGACCCTATCAGAATTTTGGATATGATGTGTACCGATACTTGTGATGTGGCAACACTAAAGGAGTGGATAGAGAGCTACGAAAGTACAAGAATGACCCCGATAAACGAACATACGGCAGTCATCACTTCCGAATACAACATGGTGCATGTAGTGGAATGGCTCAGAAAATATACCCCCATTGCCGAAATGAAAGAATACTAAAGGTGTGGCGGTACACAATACCGCCCGCACCCGAAACAGATAACCCATAAAACAGAAAGAGCATGAAATACTATTTTATATTGACAGACAGCAGGGACGCATGGATGCAGTTCGTTTACCTCCCTACGGGAGATTATGTGTCCGGCTATATCCGTGACTTGCAGAGTGTGGGAATATCCGTACATGACTATGACCTTTGGACGGAGGAAACACGACCCATTGCCGAGCGCACATTGGAGCATATAAGGCAGAGCATGAACGCATAAAAAAATCGGGTGGCAAAAGCCACCCATTGACAATAACTTAAATTCATATACAGATGATAGCGAATACAATCTTACAGCAGTTGGGCGGTCATGGATTTACCGTCATGACGGGAAGCCGTAACTATATCAATTTGGGCAACGGACTACAAATGAGCCTTGCAAGGAACAAGACGTCAGCCAACAGACTGAAAATCATATTGGATGAGGACACGGATACATACACCATGTATTTCTATCGTCAGACACTGACGAAGTATGCGGACATCAAGGTCAAGGAGATAGCCAAATACGAGGGAGTGTACTTTGATATGCTCCAGCAGATTTTCAAGGATGTAACGGGACTTTACACCCGACTTTAGGCAGAGGCGGCGAGAGCCGCCCTACTTTCTTTCGGTGAGCAGAAGGCGGACAAAGAAAGTAGCAAAGAAACCGCTGTTCCAAAGACTTCCACTGACGGAAGTCTTTTTTGTTTCCATCTTACAGATTTCTATTCAGAATAAGTGAAAGCGGATAGATATATTTGTTGTATGCTTTCAGTTTCTTCATATCCACACGGTTGTCCGAATACGGGTTGCTCTTCTCGTCGTAGAAAAAGATGTCCGTTATGTTTTCCTTTCGGACAATATGTTCCCCACACAGCGGAATATCCTCCACGTCAAAATCCTCCAGCGGAAGCATTTCCAGTCTGCCGGGAAGATGGTTGTCAAGCTCGTTCATGTTGTAGTTGAAAAGAGCGAAGCCCTTGTGTTTGAAGTCAAGACGTATGCCATACGGACGCCCTGTCAGAAAGGCATCCGCTGCTTTTGCCATATAATTTTCCATGATTGTTTGATGTAAAAGTCATGCAAAATTAAGGCTTTCGGAAAGCAGAAACAAATTTTATTGAATAAAGTAAACATGACATTTTATATACCCTGAAAATCATATGATAAACTCAGATTATTATACTGGATTTGAGTATAATGCTAATATCGCCAAGTCTCACAAAAAAACTTTTCGAGAAATTACGCGCAGAAAACATCACTGAGGCTGTGGACGTAGTAGATGATCTGAGGCTGATTTAGGAAGACTAATAAGAATTTTTATTCCGCTTAAACGATTGAAACCATGAATTAAAAATTGATTCATGTAGTTTTATATTGTTTTTGTAAAACTCTTTACTCCAGCCGGTTTTAAGTCCGCAGTCTTTCATATATTCACTCAAAGGCTCAAGCCCTATTTCCTTTCTTAGTGAATCGACCTTATCAATATCCTGTAGAGGGACCAGATAATCCACTCCATCCCTGGTTATTCTCTGCGTCCCATAAATCTGTTTTTGTCCTTGGTTCATAAGGCACCTGTCAGTCAGAAAAGCATATTGCCAGCCCTTAGCCGCACCATCTCGGACGGCTTCTTTCAGTATAGGTAAATACTTATTCTGGATTAAAGAATCTTGGGAATGTTGAATACAAAGGAAAAGAGCCTCGTTCGCTTCATATCCAATATCATCGGGAGAAAGCCAACCGTATTGGTCAATGATTTCAGCAACTCTGACAGCATTTCTTCGGTCTATGTCATCCATTATCCTTCTTATTTTATTTACATTCTGTTTCTTCTTCGAAGCATCAAGCAGTAACAATCGTATGCTTTGATCTTCAATTCTCATCTCTTTTAATTCTTCTTCTATTGAATATAGTTCTGCATCATACTCTTTTTCATAAGCATCAAGAATTCTGATATAGGTCTTATTAAACGACATAGTATCTTGCTTTTCCAAATAATAATGGCAGCTATCAATGATACTTGATAAATTTTGTGCTTCTGATTTATTACAGAACAACAAAAGCAAACAGATATAAAACAAGTTCTTTAACATTCTTCAAAAAATTAGACATAAAACACCTCACTTAGGCTATTTTTGTTTATCAAGTGCAAAGCTACATATTTCTCGACACTTATTCAATACCCTGTAGGGTAGTTCTTAATTCACTCACAAACGGAAGATGATATTATTTCAAACAACAAAGGGAGACCCCACCATTCGTGTGAAGCTCTCCCTTTGCGTTACTTCTCATACAGCAGCAAAAACTCCATTTTCCGTCGCCGCTCTATCGAGCGGATTTTCCGCCCCTTGTAGTGGCAGTAGGATATATACTCCTTATAGATGTCCCTGTCACCGGCTTCCAGCTTTTTCAGCAGACGGCTTTTCGGGTGTTTCCCATATCCGAGCAGAGTTCCGTGACCCACATTGTAGCTGAGTACGGTCAGGATCAGGGCATCTTTCCCATACTTGCTGAACAACCTGTAACGCTTCTCCAAATCCCTTATCAGTAGTTTTTCCGCTTCCGCCTCCGTCATATCATAGGACAGTTCCTCTCCCGGAAGTTTACAATGTCCGTAACCGTAGTACGGATAATCAGAACGGTCATGGAGTCCCTCGTATTTCTTAATCAGCTCGACGGCTAACCCGGCCTTCGCTTCATCTTTGAACGAGGCGGGTGTCCCAACCGTACCCGTATTCTGCGCCGGCAGGCTGGCGGAAAAAGCAACCGCCAGCACCACCGGGGCAAGCAGCCTTTTCATTACCCCCTTACTGATAGACACCTCCTTTCACCGTATTCAGCGTATCGTTTCCGGAGGGAGCCTCTTCCGCATCCGAATCGTTGTTGAAGTCCGTTTCCCATTCAAAAGAGTTCCCGAAATTATCCTCCACCGTAATGGTCAGGCTCTGTGACTCGTCACACTCCGATGTGTAGTACAGGCGGAACTTCTCGTTCTCCAGCAGATAACGGTCGTTAGGCTGGAACACCAGCCCGTTGTCGAGCTTCAGCGTACCTTTGCCGTCAAACTGGAAATATCGGATGGTATAGACCGCCCCGTCAAACTCGCCCTCACGCACCAGCTCGCAGCGGATTTCCGCCGTTTCACCCTTTGCCAGCTCCTTCGGTACGGGCATCGTTTCCACCGTAAACGGATAAGCCTGCGTCACGTCCAGCCCATCATCGCAGGCCGTCATGCCGATAGAAAGCAGTCCGGCGCAGAAGACTGCCAGCATTTTTACTGTATTTACCTTTTCTCTTATTCCATCTTTAAGTCTGTTCATGTCCATAATCATTATAATTTTATTCCGTTGTTTTTTCCTTTCTTTTCGTTTTCCCGCCATGCCTGCCTTTCGGCAAGCGTCTTTTGCAGATAGTCGTTCAGGTCCTTGCAGCCGCCGTACAGTCCGGAGCAGTCCGTCACCTTTCCGCCGTACCGTGTACGCAGGGCTTCCAGCGTCCTCCGTCCGGCTTCATCATTGTCAAAGTGACATTGCAGCTTCCCGTAACCGTCCAGATGCCTGTATGCCTTTGCCAGGTTCGACACCGAGTTCAGCACGAGGTGGTCTTCACCGTTTCCAATTCCAAGCACACGTGCCGACAGATAGTCCATGAAACCCTCGTACAGGTTGCAGCTTGCCGAACCGTAAGCCAGCAGTGTTACATCCTTGGGCGGCAGGCATCCCTTGAAGAAGCGGTTGCGTATCTCATAGCCGCCCCCTCCGTTACCGAATGCCACGGCAAAATACCGCTTCCCGTGTGTGGTGTAGTGTATCTCCCTGCATCCGCCGATGGCTACCCCCGACGATATGCCCCTTTCCTGCATGTAGCAGAGCAGCGCCCGGTTCTGGAGCGGCATCAGTTCCACGTTCTCGAAGGACGGCTCTACTGGCCGCCTCACTTCGCATGGGTGGTACACCTTCTTTTCCGGCAGCGGCATACCCGCCACTTCCGCCACATACCTTACCTGCGAGAGGAAATCCTCGCAATGGATGAACTCTCCGGCAAGGGCGAAGATGTTGCCGCCCTTGCCCAGCCCGTAGTCATACCACAGGTTTCGCTCCATGTTCACCTTGAACGACGCCGTGCGTTCCTCCCTGTACGGAGCCTTGTACCACAGCGCGTTTGTCCTGCGCTGCACGGGCGAATGCCCCAGCCGTGCGAGGAACTCCTCAATCGGTATCCTCTTCATTCTGTCTATTTCCGTTTCCGTACTCATGGCTTCATCCCCCGTTTTATCATCCTGTTCTTATGAGGCTGGTCATACTGGAACCGGCTGTTCTCCTTCGAGAAGCGGATAACCGTATCATTCATCACTCCTGTCGGTGTGGTGAACTGCTTCACCCGCAGCGGCTTGCCTTCATAGACCCGCTTTACCGTACCTGCATCGAATCTCTCACCGCAGGCCTTTTCCAGCAGATTCCCCAGCGTATATATGTTGCATCCGTTCCTGACCGCTTCCGGTATGGAGTCCGGCCTTGCCCGTACCACGTCCGGATACAGCTTTTCTGCCACGAGGCATATTTCCGGCGTGCGTCTGTCCGGCGGGATATGCAGGAACGACTGGAAACAGCCTTCTTCCATACCTGCCATATAGACCTTTTCCGTTTTGATGTCCTCACGTACGCTGCGGTGCAGCAGCGCCGCATTTCCCGATGTCCTGACTGCCATCAGCGCAAGCTCTTCCGTCTGCAGGTGCACGGGTACATACTGCAGGCAGTGCCCGTCCTTCCCGACAAGAAAACCGGCAATCTCCCTGTCCATGACTTCCGGACGGACAGTTGCCGCAAGATCCGTCATGTCCGTTCCTCCGGCGGAGTCTTTCAGGCATTCGAGTACCACGTCCGCAAAAGGCATGAAGCCGATGATGGCGCAATGCCCGTAATCGAGGTCGGGACTGGCGTTGAACGCTTCCCGGCACATCTCGCGTGTCTTCATTTCTTCCGGCACTATTCCCAGATTGTATCCCCATCCGCGCACCGCCTCCAGACAAAGCTGCGGGCTGCGGTATTCGTGCGGAACGTTATAGAAGGTCTCCGGCTTTTCCCGTACCTGGGCATGGTACTTCTCCGGTACATGCCATTCCTTTTTTATCGCTTCCTTTTTCATGATTGCCGTCAGTTGATAATGAACTTTATACCTATCCCGTACTCCGTGCGGCACACGCCCGTACTGCCGCCCCATAGGAAACGCTCCCTTACCGAAGCCGTCAGTGCGATGAAGTCCGCAAGATACAGTTCCATGTCCAGCGTGGCGGCGCAGCCATAGACGAAGCCGTCCCTGTTGTTCAGCCTTGCCCCGTCATACAGCGTCCTTTCTCCCCAGTTTACCGTCTCGTATCCGGCGAGGGCTGACGCCCCCGCGTAGAAGAACACCGTCTTTTTCACATCCGACAGGAAGTTGTAGTGGAAACCTCCCTCCGCCGTGAACTGTGCCACGGGAACATTTACGTTTCTGTACGGATGATTGGTCTGCAGGTATTCCGCTCCGTACACCCATTTGTTGCCGCCCCTTGCATAGCTCGACAGTGCGGCTCCCAGCCAGTAGCCGTCCGCCCCGGTCATTCCGGCTTTCATCTCAATGCCCCGCATCTTCGGCAGGCATCGCTGGGCTTCCGCCCGTCCTGCAAGAAGGACGGACAGAAGCATTGCTAAAAACACCACCTTGCCTTTCATCGTACACGCAGTTCGTTGATGGTTTCAGCCTGTACCAGGTCTTCGTTCTCCACGGTGAACGTCTGGTGACGCCCGCCGTTCTTCTCGTTCATTTCCACCACCAGCTGCTTGCCGTCGGGGATGGTGAACTTCTGCAGGCAGAACACCGTGCGCTCGGACTTTTTCCCGGCCACACGTACCGCATAGTTGTACGCACGGAGTGGAAACAGCACCTGTTCCTGGATGGCGGTTCGTTTCGCCACCTTCTTGTCCACAATCTTGAACGTGATGTAGTCCACGTCAAACGGCACGTTGCTCTGGTTCTTTATCTCCGTGTGCAGGTACAGCAGGTCGTTGTGGACATATATCCCTTTCAGCAGATACTGGATGCCGAAACGCTTGCAGCCGATGTGCTTCACCTTGCGCTTGTTCTCCTTGTGCAGCGACTTCATGATGAGATGCACCAGCATGGGGCTTTCGCTTCCCAGTTCCTTCAGATAGATTTCCTGCGCGTTGTTCGGGCGGTTCACCGTGCTGCCGTCATGGATGAAGTCCTTCATCTCCACATTGAGCAGCAGCGGCTCGTCGGCGTATTTCACGTTGAACGAATAATAGGACCCGTCCTCCGTGATGACGCTCATGTTCGTCTCCGTGCGGAAGTTCCTTACCGTCGCCTTCACGCGGATGACGTTCTCCGCACCGTCAGCCTTGCCCGCTATAAGGTTGGGTGAACCGAGATCCACATAGCGCACTGCCGAGGGAAACAGGATATGCACCGTCTTGTCATACGTGACCTCCAGACCGTGCGGCGGTATCATGCGGTCAAACATCAGTTTCCTGGTCAGTCCGTGATACAGGTCGCCGTTCTCCTCTGTCTGCGGATAGACGTCCTTTACCAGTTTCAGCTCCTCCGCCTTCGTGGTGGCGGTGCTGTCGTTTTTCACTTCCTGTGCGTGTCCTGCACAGACAATGCCCGTCATAAGGGCAAACATCATCATTACTTTTCTGATACTCATTTTTACGTTGGATTTAGTGGTTGATAAAATTTGACTGTTGTTTTTTCTTTCGTCTCTTGCTGTCTATTTTTCCTGATACAGCAGCACCCTGTATCCCGATTTCAGATGCACCCTTACCGTGCGCATCCTCTTCGATATATACTGAGAGACTCCCTGTATCACTCCCTTTCCCAGATCGGAGGCGAGCTGCGCCCCCGCATCGGTCGAGATGTTGATGCTGCTTCCGAGCGAACTGCCCATGTTCGCCCCGATTTCCTTTGCCGCGTCCGTTTCCATCGAGCCGGGCACAAAGATGCCCGCCTGTCCGTCGCTGTCGTACACCGCCAGTTCCACACCTACGATGGTTCCCTCATGCTCCAGCGAGCCGATGCCTATCTCCAGACGCTCACCCTGCAGGCGTGCCGTCCCCACAAGGGTCGTGTTCCTTGGTATTGTCCGTCCAGACACCCGCATCGGCTCCAGCAGCCGCAGCCTTACCGTCTGTCCGTCCGTTACCGTCTGGTCGCCCTGCACGCAGGCTGCTATGGTGTTCTTTTCCGGTACCTCCGTACTGCCGATGGCAGTGTGGAATCCGTAGTTCCTTTCGCCCCCGTAGTCCGCTATAAAGGCGGAATCTGTCAGGGGCTGCGGCAGGGCGGACACCGTTGACGGGCGCACGCCGCTCACTGCTTCAGCCTTCATTTTCTTTTCGCCGGCATTGCTTTCCGTCATTTCCGTCCCATCGGTCCGTGCGGTCTGCCCGGCATTGTTTCCTCCGTTCTGGTACTTCGCCGCCAGCTCGTACGACTTCTCCAGCAGGGCGACCTGTTCCTCCATCCTTGCGGGCTGTTTCTCCTGTTCCATGACCATGCGTTCCAGTTCGTCGATGCGCTGCCTGAGCTCCTTCTTCTCGGCGTCCTCCTTCGGCGGCTCATAGAACGTACCCAGCGAGGTGTTCAGCCGCTCGTTGGCGGCAGCCGAGGAGCGGATGCCTGTCTGTATTCCGCTTCCGCCTGTCTTCGGCAATGTTTCCGGTTGTGCCAGGCGGCAGTCGTCCGTTCCGTCTGCCGTGTCCGTTCCTTCCGTCTTGTCGTCCCAGAACGCGGACAGGTCGCCCACCATGCCCCGGCGTTCCTTCTTCCTGTTCTCCAGCTGCTGCTGTTCGTATGCCTTCGCCTTGTCGCCGATGATTCCGGAGTTTTCCGGCAGGGGCATGTCCGTGTTGAATCCCAGTCCCTGCCGTTCCTTTCCGCCGTCCTTCTGCGAGGGGGCAAAGATGAGCCACATGCACCCCAGAAAGGTCAGCACCATCAGCGGATAGACCAGCATCTTCTTTCTCCGCTGGCGCTGTTCCTCTGTCAGCGGTCTTTTCTCTTTTGTCTCATTCCTTTTCTGTTCCTTTTCCATATATCCTGTTTTTATGATAATGTTCATACGCTTCCTGCAAATCCGCTTTTTGCGGCAGTTCCGGTTTCTTCATGTGCCGTATCTCCATCGTCCCGTTTCCTTTCCCGAAGCCGGCAATGGCGGTGGCGGCCATGTACAGACAGCCTGCGGCAAAGGCGGCGGACATCACTGCCACCGTCGCCAGCCTTGCCTTCGGCGGCAGTGCGTCCAGTCTCCTGTGCAGTTTTTCCCTGAGAACGGCAGCGCATTTTCCCGTCAGAATTTTCATCTCTCCCATACGCCTATCTCTCCATGCTTCTAATGTCCCTGTTCTCCAGTATCGTGAATCCCTCTATGGTGAACCCGTTCGGATTGTCGTCCGAGCGGCTCGCGTTCAGCAGCCGGCAGGTCGTTACCAGCGTGCGCTCCGTCACGTTGCTTTCCCTGATGATCATCTGCCTTGCGTAGGTGCGTGTCTCATAGGGATAGCGGTCGAAGTTGCAGACCACGCTGTCCACCTGGAGCACCTGGTTGATGTTCCCCGCGATGATGCGGTTGTAGAATCCCTTTTCCGCAAAGTCGGCGTAGTAGTTGTACGCGCTTCTGTCCGCCAGCAGCAGCGCACGCTTCACGTTGTGCTCGATGGCACTCTTCTCCGGCGAGAGGGTGAAGAACAGCTCGTGGAAGCGGCGCACATGCTCCCTCGCTTCCGCCGGACGGTTCTGCGACAGGTCCTGCGAGAGGGCGAGCATCAGGCTCTTTCCCCCGTCAAGTACGTATATCTTCTGCCTCTGCGCTTCGGCGAAGCGGAAGGCGCATACCACCGAGCAGAGGACGATGGCGGCACATACCGCCGTGTAGATGATTCCGAACAGACGTATCTGCCGGAAACTCGTTTCTATGTTATTCAGGCTCTTGAACTCCATTCTTTCTGTTTTTTATGGTTTGTAAAATCATTTTGGTATGCTTTCCCGGGGTGGCACAGCAGCTATGCCAGGGTACCGCCCCGGTTATCAGGCTATTTTCTTTTCAGCAGCCGTCCGGCCTGTTTTCTGATAAACTTGCCCGTGCGTCCCGCCACGTTTCCGGCTGCCGCACCTGCCAGACTGCCGCCAAGGGCGCCCGCAGTACCGATGTTCTTGTTGTAGCTGCCCACTCCGCCACCGGCCTGGATTATCCATCCGGCTACCGTCGGGATGGTGAAGTATCCCACGATGCCGATAACGAGGAACACGATGTACACCCCGTTGCTCGCCTCTACCGAGAAGTTCGGGTCTGCCTGCATCGCCTCGATGTCATTCTGGAGCATCAGTATCTGTATCTTCGCCAGTATCGTGCTGAACAGGTCGGAGACGGGCAGCCACAGGTAAATCTGTATGTAGCGGCTGAACCATGCCGAAAGCGTGGAGTGGAAGCCGTCCCATACCGAGAAGGCGAAGGCGACGGGTCCCAGTATCGACAGCACCACCAGGAAGAACGTCCTGAGCGTGTCGATGACAAGGGCGGCAGCTGCGAACATCAGCTCCAGCAGCTCGCGGAACCAGTCACGCACGCTCTTCTTGATGTTGTACGCCGCACGGTCCATGTACATGCCCGTCATGGTGATCATGTCCGACGGCGACCAGCCCAGCTCGTCTATCTGGCGGTCGAACTCCTCGTCCGAGGCGAGATAGGCGGTTTCCGGGTTGCGCATCATCGCCTCGTATTCCAACCTGTCTTTCTGTTCCCTGTACTTCTCCATGTCAAAGGTCTGTTCCTCCAGTATCGAGTGCGTCCCCTGTACGATTACTCCCAGTACGGAGTTCATCGTTCCCAGCACGATGGTCGGGAAGAAGAGGATGCACAGTCCGATGGCAAACGGCCGCAGCAGCGGGTACACGTCTATCGCCTCGGCACGGGCGAGCGACTGCCACACGCGCATCGCCACATAGAACAGGGCGCCCAGTCCGGCAAGCCCCTTTGCCACTCCTGCCATGTCCGAGCAGAGCGGCATCATCTCCTCATACAGCGAGAGGAGTATCTGGTGCAGGTTGTCAAACTCTCCCATAGGCTACCAGTATTTTTCGTTGGAGTTCCCGTAGAGTGCCATCACCCGGTCCATGTCGTTCTTTTTTCTCGCCCGCAGGTACGACACCGATATGGTCTTGTTCGTGTAGTAGCGCACGAGGTTGCGGTAGTTCATCAGGCTGCGGTAGGCATTGTCTATGATGGCGAGCCTTTCCGCATCCGTCAGTGACATGCCCGTCACGTTCACCACATTCTTCAGGTCCTGCAGCACGTCCGAGCTTTCGTCTATCAGCATCGCATAGCCCGACGAGATGGCGGCAAGCTCCTCCGGCGTGTAGTTCTCGTCCGAAAGCATCTTCTGGTAGTTGTCCACATAGATTTCCGATATTTCCATTACCAGAGAGATGCTCTTCGCCACCTTCGCGCCGCCCTTTACCACGTCGTGCACTGATTTCAGTGCGTCGTAATACGCCTTTCCCTGCTCGAACACCTTCTTCGTTTCCAGAAAGCCGTTCAGGGTGTTGGCTTTCGTCCCGGCTGTCTCCACCATCTCCTTGGCGGAGTTGATGATGCTCTGCGCAAGGTTTCCTGGGTCGGACACCACCCATTGGGCATTTGCCCCGCCTGTCCCCGCAAGGCACAGGCAGACCGCAATCAGCG
Organism: Bacteroides sp. An279; assembly: GCF_002159615.1. Classification (NCBI taxonomy): domain Bacteria; kingdom Pseudomonadati; phylum Bacteroidota; class Bacteroidia; order Bacteroidales; family Bacteroidaceae; genus Bacteroides; species Bacteroides sp. An279. Next base: position 24,726 of record NZ_NFJA01000006.1, on the reverse strand, counting down.
GTATTTTCAGTTTCTGTCTCATTCTCATTCTTTTTTTGGATTTAGTGGTTCGTTAAATTGCTATTGCATATTCTCTTTCTCCTTTGTCCTTTCGCCGTCACCTGCATCCGTGTTCACCCGGACATAGTCACCGCCCGGCGAAAATGTCAGCACATCCGTCTCCTCGTTGTATGCCACGTCAATGCGGAACCCCGTGTTCATATACAGGTTACCGTTCTCCTCCCTCTGCAGCAGATAGGTCTCCGGTCTCAGTACGCGACGTACGCCCTTGCGTCTGAACAGTGTCACCTTATATGATTCTCCCTCCCTGTACACCAGTATGTCGGGACCGGCTTCCGCGTTTTCCCAGTTTCCGCAGATTCTGTCGCGGGTGTCGCCGTCTTCTTTTGCCATTATATCACAGGCTTGCAGCATCAGCGATGCCATGCCTATCAGACCGCCGCACAGCAGCAGCCTTTCGGTCTTTGTCAGTTTGATGTTCATTTTCTTGTCTTCTTTAAGTTTCGTTCTTTCATTTTTTTCAATCCTTTTTTCTTTTCGTCTTTTCCGTAGCCGGAGTCCGCCCGGTTTCCTTTTCCGTCAGAATCCCGGTCTTCTGCCTTTACGCCTGCACATGCGGTTTTCCCTTGCGCCATTCTCCGGCGCCTCCTTCTGTGCAGGTACCGACTGCCGTACTGCGGGCTTGCCGAACAGCTCGTCCGCATCCGGCTTCTTGCCCGTCATCCGGCAGAATCGGGCATCCAGTTCCCGGTATGCCTTCTCCACCTGCTTGAGCACCGTTTCGCGCGGTCCCTTGTGGTCAATACCGTATTTGTTCAGGATTTCCGGCTTGTACCACATCGGGTCGTCATAGTCTTTCCGGTACACCATACCTCTCAGATAGAGCAGTTCCTGATATTTTTCTTCCAGATAGTCCCTTGCCGGAGCGGGGCAGATGCTTTCGTAAGCCTTTTCCACCGCAAGAGTGATTTTTCCCTTGGCTCTTCCTGCCTCGCACAGTTCTTTCATGCGCTGCTCCTTCCCATATCCCCTGCAGTCCTGTTCAGCAGGCATCCGGTGAACCTGTATTTCCAGTTTCTTGTACCGCTGGTAGTCTTCTTCCAGTCCGTATCGCCTTCTGATATGTTCCGGTAGCGAAGTCCCGAATGTCAGGAACTCACGGAACCATGAGATATGCTCCCGGATTTCCTCCTGTTTCCGCAGCGCTTCATCGCTGTATCGGTCATCAATGTACATGTTGTCAGTCTGTTGGTTCATAAATCATTTTCTATTTTTCATTTACTGTATATTTCCTGCCGGTTCACTGTCCCGTCCGTTCCTCTTTCCGTCGCTCCGCCACCTGACGGATGGCGGCTTCCATGTCGCCTCCCGGTTTCTCCGCCAGTTCGCGTACTTCCATCTTCTCCGTCTCCTCCGTCGTATAGGCGAGATACTCTTGCATCGACACCTCCGTGGCATATACCGCCGAATGCGTGCCCCCAAGTCCTATCCACACCTCCTTGTACCGCCTCGACGGGTCGTTGGACTGGTTGATCGAGAGTATCTGCGACTTCTCCTTTTCCGTCAGACCCAGCAGCGACTGTATCTGGTCGAACTTGTTCATGTACTTGCGCTGGTCCAGCAGGATTTTGCAGTCCGAGTTGTTGATGATGCTTTCCTTCACGATGGGCGAGCTGATGATGTCGTCCACTTCCTGTGTCACCACAATCGCCTCCCCGAAATACTTTCTCACCGTCTTGTACATGTAGCGCAGGTAGTCAGCCATGTTTGCCGATGAAAGGGCTTTCCATGCCTCTTCCACAATCAGCTGTTTCCTTACGCCTTTCAACCGGCGCATCTTGTTGATGAACGCCTCCATAATGATGATGGTCACCACCGGAAACAGCTCGGCATTATCCTTCACCGCATCAATCTCGAAGACCACGAACCGCTTGTGCAGCAGGTCGATGTTCTCCGTCGAGTTGAGCAGGAAGTCGTAGCGTCCGCCCCGGTAGTACTGCCTCAGGGTGGTCAGGAAATTGTCGATGTTGAAGTCCGACTTTTCCACCTTGATATAGCGTTCCTCCATCTCCTTGCGGTACACGTCCCGCATATACTCATAGAATGTGTTGAACGAAGGCACGATGCTCCTGTCCTGTTGGAGTTTCAGCAGGTAGGCGTTCACCGCGCTTCCCAGCTCCGCCGATTCCGTTTTCGTGGCGGGTTCGTTCTCGCTTTTCCACAATGTCAGCAGCAGCGTCTTGATGCTGTCCTTTTTCTCCACGTCGAACACCCCGTCATCCGTGTAGAACGGGTTGAACGAGATGGGCTTCTCCTCCGTATAGGTGAAGTAGATGCCGTCCTGTCCGTGCGTGCGGCGGTGTATCATCTCGCACAGTCCCTGATAGGAGTTTCCCGTGTCCACCAGTACCACGTGCGTGCCCTGTTCATAATATTGTCTGACCAGGTGGTTCATGAAGAACGATTTTCCGCTTCCGCTCGGTCCCAGCACGAACTTGTTGCGGTTGGTCGTGATGCCGCGCTTCATCGGCAGGTCGGATATGTCGATATGCAGCGGCTTGCCGCTGATACGGTCTGCCATGCGGATGCCGAAAGCCGAGGGCGAGTCCCGGTAGTTGGTCTCTCCGGCGAACAGGCATACCGCCTGCTCGACAAACGTGTGGAACGATTCCTCTGCCGGGAAGTCCGCCGCATTGCCCGGTATGCCCGCCCAGAACAGCGTCGGGCAGTCCGTCGTGTTGTGGCGCGGTACGCATCCCATCGAGGCCAGCTGGCTACCCACGTCGTTCCTTATCCGTTTCAGCTCCTCCGTGTCGTCGCTCCACGCCATCACGTTGAAGTGGGCGCGGACGGACTTCAGCCCCTGTGAGTGGGCTTCGTTCAGATATTCCTCTATCCACTCGCAGTTGATGGCGTTCTGGCGGCTGTAGCGCGAGAGCGACTGCATGTTCCTCGCCGACTTCTCGAAGCGGCGCAGCTCCTCGTCGCTGTTGCCGACAAACACGTACTGGTTGTAGATATGGTTGCAGGGAAGCAGCAGCCCCAGCGGGGCGGCGAAGGACAGGCGGCAGTCCGAGCGGTCGGTGGAAAGACGTTCGTAGCGGTAATCCGTTTCCACCGATGCCGGCAGGTCTTCCGTGTCCGATAGCGTGTGCAGGCACAGGCGGTTGCTGCCCACGCGCATCTCCTCCGCGCTCATGGCGATGTCTTCCAGACACGCCGTATCATCCGTCGTCAGTGCCAGGTATCTGCCTATGATACCCGTTTCCTTTTCCGTTCCCGTAATCTCATCGTCCCTCAGGCGGCGCAGGTGGACGTGTCCCGAATCGTTCAGGATGCGGGCGAACTGTTCCACCGCCTCCATGAACTTCACCGCCGTTTCCCTGTCCCGTATCTCTTTCGGGACGATATGCCCACGGCACAGCGTGCTCCAGTTACTCTGCCGCCTCATGCGCTCTTTTGTCGTCTTGGTCAGGAACAGGTAGCATTTGTGGTTCAGATACGGACGCTCGTTGAAGTGCATCCCGTTGCTCCGTGCCAGGAAACCCGTACCTTCCTTCTCCCAGTCGGGGCGGTACAGTTCCTTTACATACCAGTCCTGCTTGTGCAGTACCGAATAGTCGGGCAGCACCTTGATTGCCTTGCACCACGTGGCATGGATACTCTCGTATTCCTCCGCCGTCACGGTATAGACCTCCGGCAGTTCCACCTCGAAGGCTGCGGTGATGTCCGCGTCCTTCGAGATGATGCACCCGTGTTCCACCGCCAGCAGCGGGAAGCGGCTCTCCAGCGTGGTGGCTTTCATTACGTTTCTCATGCTTTTCCTCCTTTCTTTTTCCGTCTTAGCATACGGCATACCCGTCTGCGGTGGAGCAGGTAGCGTGGGCGCATCCGTGCCGCGCCCAGCTTCATCAGCCCGTGTTCCCCATACATTGCGTTCAGCCGGAACGTGAGCCATACCACGGCGGAAACCGCCGTGACTCCCAGGCCGATGCAGACCCACTGGCTCACGCCCGCCATGTACAGGATGACAAACAGGAGGAAGGCGGCAAGCAGCCCGCCCGCGAACAGGAACAGGTACTGCGCCTTCAGCCCTTTGAACTCCACCGGACGACCGATGCCCTTGTTTACCGGGTATTCAGCCATTGTCCTTTTATCTTATTATATATGGAAAACGCCTGTTTAGAGAAAGAACGAGCGTAAAATGGTCGCACTCACTATCAGGAAGATACACGCACCGAACCAGCTTGCGGCGGTCTTGCTCGTGTCCGGGTCGCCGGACGAGAACTTGCCATAGACCTTGATGCCCCCGATAAGACCCACCACTGCGCCGATGGCGTAGATGAGCTTTGTCGCCGGGTCAAAATACGATGTCACCATGCTGGTGGCTTCGGTGATGCCCGCCATGCCGTTACCCTGAGCGAAGGCGGAAATGTTGGCAGCCAGCAGAAGGGCTGCGAGGATGAACTGTTTCTTTTTCGATGTCATTGTCATAATCTTTTTTCGTTTTTTGTGCCTTGGGGTCGGATATTCCCTTCGGCGATTGATACTTTTTAATTCTTGCGGCTTCGGATAAAGCCGGCTTCTGGATTTAGTGGATTCGGTGGCAAGCCGATAATTTAGCCGTAGTCGGTTTTCTTTTTTCGCATCTTAGTTACATCTTTTACATTGTTATACATAGTCGCGGATGTTGAAGTTCTCGTATTCCTTCCGTACAGCCGCTTTCATTCTTGTTTTCTTCTCTGCGGGCTGGATACTTGTGAGATAGGTTTCCACCATTTCCGACACCCTTGCCTCGTACCGGGCATTGTTGCGCCGGAACATGTCGTAGAACTCTGTCCCTTCCAGCTCGTGGAATACCTTGCCCGCTTGCAGGATGTCGGCTTTCCCTGCCTTCGGGTTCTTCACCGCCCTTGCCGCACGGTCGATTTCGTCAAAGGTGCTTCCGCCCGCCTGTGGCGGCTCTTCCTCAAGTTCCCCGTCCGTGTCGTGGACGCGGTTGTCCCTGAAAACCTCGTCCAGATCCTCGTCGGGCACTTGGCGCGACGGCTTCGTTTCCGCAGCGTGGCTGCCGGCGGTTTCCATTTCGTCGTCAAAGGTAACGTCCTTTTCGTCCACCGCCTCGCTTTGCATTTCCGTGGCAGCATTTGGCGTCGGAGTGGCAGCCTGTGGCTTCATTTCCGGCATTCTGAACCTGCTTTTTCCAATCACATCGGGCAACGGTTCCCGTGCCGGTTCAATGCCGTCCTTGCCGTCAGCTTTTCGTGACTCCTTGCGTTCCCATGTCAGGTAGAGCAGTACCCACAGGTTGCACGCCATCATCAGGATTAGCAGCAGCGTCACCATAGGCTTACCGCTATCTGTCCGACAACATCGTGGCTTTTCTTTCTGTGCAGGCTCTCCGGCTCCGTACCGTGGTGTTCAAGGTGTTCGGTGACGATGCGGTCTGTATAGCCGGATATGGTCATCCCGTTTTCTCCCGCCATGCCCGCTATGCGCCTGACCGCCTTGTGCTTCTCCCGGCTGATGTACACCGCCTTCCGTGCGGTGCCTTCCGGCTTGCATCCGTTCAGGCACTTGCCCTTATAGGCTTCCTCTCTCTGCTTTCTTTTGAAAATTTGGATGTTCAGTTTCATTTCGTCTTTACTTTTTTATGTGATACAATGTTTTCCTCAAATCAGATTGTCCCTGTTGCGGCGGTACAGGTCGTTGATTTCGTCCTTGTTCTCCTCAAAGTGGCGCATCAGCACCGTGTCGATGTAGCCGCCCACGGTTATTTCCTTGTCGGCGATGGTGTTCACTATCTTGGAAACGATGCTGTGTGCCTCCTTGCTGATGTACACGCAGTGCCGGAGTTTCACCTCGTTCCGTTTGAGGAAGGTCGAGCCGTAGTCAGGCTTCTTTCTTTTCGCGGGTTCGCTCCGTGCTTTAGCTTCCGTGGGCTGTACCGCATCTTCCGGTACGTTGCCGGCATCGGGTTCGTCCGTTCCTTCCCTTGCCGGAGGTCCGCCCATCTGACGGGATTTTCCTATGGAGGCAAGCAGCAGGCTTTCGTCTATGCCCTCCGTATTCAATTTTCGGCTTGCCATGAGGTTTATCCGTTGATGATGGAACATATCTCTTCCGACAGCTCGCGGATACGGCTTCCCTTCAGCATGGAGGCGTCCGGCGGCAGGATGGTCGAGCGGAACACCGACTTGCGGTCGTCCGACGGCTCGCGGCGGAAACGCTTGCTGTCGGGCAGCCTCGTGTCAAGGACATGGAAGTCGTTTTCGGCGAACAGCTTCCCGTACAGGTCGTACAGCCCGGTCTTTTCCCGTCCGTCCACCATTGTCCAGAACAGGGATATGCCTTTCGTCTTGGCAAGCCCGGTGGTGACGAGGTTGTCGTTGAACATCATCACGAACTGCAATGCGCTTTCCACCACGAAGCGGTCGGCGCTGACGGGCGTGAAGATGTAGTCCATCTGCGAGAGCGTCTTTATCACCCCGTCGCTTTTCAGCGTGCCCGGCAGGTCGAAGAACACGATTTCCGGCTGGTATCCTTTCTCTGACAGCAGGCTGTCCGCATCGCCCAGCGCTTGCACGGCGTTGCTTCGGACGATGGGAAATCCCTTGCGCCCCGACTTGCGGAAATGTTCACAGGCAACGGCTTTCAGGCTGTCGTTCTTTTCGATAAGTGCCGTTTCCTTGTCGCGCAGCCCGGCGATGCTGTGCTGCGGCTCGTCGCAGTCTATCACGGCGACATCTATCCCCATCACGTTGTGGATGTAGTTGGCTACGAGCGCGGTGACGGTCGATTTGCCGACACCGCCTTTCTGTGTTGCGAATGCAACGAATGTTTCCTTGTTCATTTTTCTGTATGTTTTAATCGTTGTGGGTTTATGACTGTGGCGGTATGCTTCCCCGCCTGTTCATTTCTCTGCCTCTGTATATATGCGTATGCGCACTTTCTTGCATACACGCATTTCTACGGAGGTCTTGGTTTGAGTCTCCGCTGGTGTGTTGTCATACGCCAATACGTCAGTACGTCAGCACGTATGTACGTCAGTGCATCAGTACGTATGTATGTCAGTACGCCAGCGGAGCTGTGTGTCTGTCCGTCCGTGCGGACCTGCCTTTTCAAATGTCTGTTTCCGTCCATGTCCATTTATTTGCCTTGTTGCTTCATCGTTTCTGTCCGCAAAGGAATATACAAATCCGCCGGTCTGTATCGTTTCCCCCTTGCGTGGCAGCATTTGGCTTCGTTCCGGTAGCTTGTGGCGTTTTTCAGCCACTTCCCGGTGTGTTTTTACCCCGTACCTTTGCCCCCAAGCGGCAGGGCAACGCTCCCGATGCGCACATCGTACCCCCGGCTCCGTCCTTCTTTTGGGCAGCCGAAGGGTATCGGGCGACCGATACCTTTATAGGTTGTTATAGCAGGTTTATCCCCAATCCGTCGTGTACGGATTCTTGTGTCCTTAAAGACACAGCAAGGTGTCCTTTGAGTAACTCAAAGGGTTTCCGGTTACTCCCGGAAACGACCTTGCCCCTTGCGGGGGAGGGCTTCCCCTCCGAAGTCGGGAAGCCTGTTTCCTACCTGCGGTATGCGTGCCGGAAGCTGCGCTTGTGCCGTGAAACGAACCACTAAATCCATAATAAAGATGAACAAGAAAAAGAACGGGGATGAAGCGTCCCTTAAATGGGGGCGGCATCCGAAAGAGAGCCGCAAGTCGCACTGCGTGATGGTGCGCTTCGACAATGAGGAATGGCAGAAGTTTCTTGCCATGTATGAGAAATCCGGCGTGTACGCGAGGGCAGTGTTCCTGAAAGCACACTTCTTCGGACAGCCCTTCCGTGTGCTGGTCACGGACAGGACGCTGCTGGACTATTGCACGAAGCTCTCCGCTTTCCATGCGCAGTACCGCATGGTCGGCAACAACTACAACCAGGTGGTCAGGGAGCTTCGCTGCCATTTCTCGGAAAAGAAGGCGATGGCATTGCTCTACAAGCTGGAGCAATGCACGAAGGAACTGGCCGCTCTGACGCGGCAGGTCATGGAACTTTCAAAAGAGTTTGAGGAAAGATGGTCGCGAAGATAAGCATGGGAACATCGTTGTACGGCGCACTCGCCTACAACGGCCTGAAAGTGAATGAGGGCGAAGGCAGGCTTCTTGCCGTAAACCGGATTTTCGACGACGGCAGCGGACATGTGGACATAGCCCGTGCCGAGCAGGACTTCAAGCGGTTCATGCCGGAGCAGGTGCGCACTCGGAATAAGGTCATCCATATTTCCCTCAATCCGCACCCCGACGACCGCCTGACCGACATGGAACTGGAACAGCTCGCACGCGAGTATCTCGACAGGCTTGGCTACGGCGACCAGCCTTATCTCGTGTTCAAGCACGAGGACATCAGCCGCCACCACCTGCACATCGTTTCCGTCAATGTGGACGAACGGGGCAGGCGGCTCAACCGTGACTTCATCCACCGGCGCAGCAAGCGCATCACCTCCGAGCTGGAAAAGAAGTACGGGCTGCACCCGGCTGACCGCCGCCGGCTCCGTACCGACAACCCGCTCCGCAGGGTGGACGTATCGCAGGGCGATGTCAAGCGGCAGGTATCGAATGTAGCCAAGGCGGTCATGGCAGGCTACAAGTTCCAGACAATGGGCGAATACCGCGCTCTGCTCTCGCTCTACAACGTCACCGTGGAGGAAGCCCGTGGCATGGTGGACGGGCGCGAGTATCACGGGATGGTCTATTCCGCCACTGATGATACCGGTAACAGGACCGGCACTCCCTTCAAGGCTTCCCGCATCGGCAAGTCCGTCGGTTACGAAGCCGTACAGCGCAGGTTTGAATACTCCAAGGAACAAATCCGCGACAGGCGTCTGGCGGAGACGACCCGCCGTACCGTCGCCGCCGCGCTTGCCCGGACATACCGCCGCGAGGAGTTCGTCACCCTTCTCCGGGACAAGGGCGTGGATGTGGTGTTCCGCCACACCGACGAAGGGCGCATCTACGGGGCGACCTTCATCGACCATCGCACGGGCTGTGTGCTCAACGGTTCTCGTCTGGGCAGGGAGTTTTCCGCCAATGCCCTGCAGGAGCATTTCACCCTGCCGTATGCCGGCACTCCGCCCATACCGTTCACTATTACCGTGGACGGGCAGCAGCCCGACACCCGTCCCGCCGTGGAATACGACGAGGGGTATTCCTCCGGCTTGGGCTTGCTCGGCGGCGATGCTTCGGGCGCACAGGCCGAAGAAGCCGCCTTCGAGCGCGACCTCAGGCACAGGCGGAAAAAGCGCCGCAAGGGACAGGGATTATAATTCAGTCATTCACTTGAAAACAGAAACAGATTATGTCACAACAGGAAGACGATTTGAGGGCACTGGCGAAAATCATGGATTTTCTCCGTGCCGTAAGTATTATTCTAGTGGTCATCCACCTCTACTGGTATTGTTACGAAGCCGTAAGGCTGTGGGGCATCGGCATAGGTGTCGTGGACCGGGTACTGATGAACTTCGACCGTACCGCCGGACTGTTCCATCACATTCTCTACACGAAGCTCTTTGCCCTTCTTCTGCTCGCGCTCTCGTGCCTCGGCACGAAGGGTGTCAAGGAGGAGAAAATCACCTGGTGCCGGATCTGGGCGGTACTTGCCGCGGGGCTGGTGCTGTTCTTCGGCAACTGGTGGGTGCTCTCCCTGCCGCTTCCGGTGGAGGCGGTTGCGGGTCTCTACACCGCTTCAATGGCGGCGGGCTATGTCTGCCTGCTCATGGCGGGCACATGGATGAGCCGCCTTTTGCGTACCAACCTCATGGAAGACGTGTTCAATGTCGAGAACGAGAGTTTCATGCAGGAGACCCGTCTCATGGAGAACGGGTATTCCGTCAATCTGCCCACACGTTTCTACTACAGAAAGAAGTGGAACAATGGCTATATCAATGTGGTAAACCCGTTCCGTGCCACCATCGTACTGGGTACGCCGGGCAGCGGAAAGTCCTATGCCGTGGTGAACAGCTTCATCAAACAGCAGATTGAGAAAGGCTTTGCGATGTACATCTACGACTTCAAGTTCAGCGACCTTTCCACCATTGCCTACAACCACCTGCTGAACCACATGGACGCATACAGGGTCAGGCCGAAGTTCTACGTCATCAACTTCGACGACCCGCGGCGCTCGCACCGCTGCAATCCCATCCATCCGGATTTTATGGAGGACATCACCGATGCCTACGAGAGTGCCTACACGATAATGCTCAATTTGAACAAGACCTGGGTGCAGAAGCAGGGCGACTTCTTTGTCGAGTCTCCGATTATCCTGTTCGCCGCCGTGATATGGTTCCTCCGTATCTATCAGGACGGGAAATACTGCACCTTTCCTCATGCCATCGAGCTGCTCAACCGCCGTTACGAGGACCTGTTCCCGATTCTCACCAGCTATCCCGAACTGGAGAACTACCTTTCCCCGTTCATGGACGCCTGGCAAGGCGGGGCGATGGAACAGCTCGCCGGTCAGATAGCCTCGGCGAAGATTCCGCTCTCGCGCATGATTTCCCCGCAGCTCTACTGGGTCATGTCCGACAGTGAGTTCACGCTCGACATCAACAATCCCGACGAGCCGAAGATTCTCTGTGTCGGCAACAATCCCGACCGCCAGAACATCTACGGGGCGGCGTTGGGGCTGTACAACTCGCGCATCGTCAAGCTCGTCAACAGGAAGGGCAGGCTCAAGTCCTCCATCATCATCGACGAGCTGCCCACGATTTACTTCAAGGGGCTGGACAACCTGATTGCCACCGCCCGAAGCAACAAGGTTTCCACCCTGCTGGGTTTTCAGGACTTTTCCCAGCTCAAGCGTGACTACGGCGACAAGGAGGCCGCCGTGGTCATGAACACCGTCGGCAACATCTTTTCCGGTCAGGTCGTGGGCGAGACCGCCAAGACCCTTTCCGAGCGTTTCGGCAAGATTCTCCAGAGGCGGCAGAGCATCACCATCAACCGCGAGGACAAGTCCACTTCCATCAATACGCAGATGGAAAGCCTGATTCCGGCAAGCAAGATTTCCACGCTCACGCAGGGCATGTTCGTGGGAGCCGTCGCCGACAACTACGACGAGCGTATCGAACAGAAGATTTTCCATTGCGAGATTGTGGTCGATGCCGGGAAAGTGAAGCGTGAGGAACAGGCTTACCGGCCTATACCCGTCATCACCGACTTTACCGATGCCGGCGGCAACGACCGCATGAAGGAGATGATCCAGGATAACTACAACCGTATCCGTGCCGAGGTCCGGCAGATTGTTGCCGACGAGTTGCAGCGCATACAGTCCGACCCCGAACTGCAATACCTCCTCAGCGGCAGATAACCCGATATACGGTCAGATGAAAAGAGAAAATCCGTAGCACGTACAGCCTTTTACTGTCGTGTTACGGATTTTCCTTTTTTGTCTGTTCCCGTTATAAATAAAGAATGCCCCCCAAGTATGCTGCCTTTCAGCTCGCCTGGGAGGCTTATTGTCTTTTTAGTCTGGTGATTGCCTTCTCTTATTCTTCCACTTCACCGACCAATCCGATAAGGTCAAAATACATCAGTCGGGTCCTCAGTTTCGTGTCTTTGTCAAATCCCGTATTCTCCGCTTCCTGACTTTCCGTTGAAAACAGAAATGTGAAGCCGTTCTTTAGATAATACCCCAATGGGATTTCTTCATTATAGGCATCCACGATAAGGAAACGGCATCCGGTCTTGTTACCTGTGTCGATAAACCATGATTTGATAAACTCCATCAGTTCGCTTCCAATCCCACGGTGGGCAAATTCCACATTGATGCCCAACCGTCCAATCAGGACACCGGGATAACGGCGCATCTGTTTGGAATAAGGAATGCTTTTCTGCACTTTTTTCTCCCGGCTGTTGGGCAGCATATCTACACGGATGCTGTCATTCGACAGCGTAAAGGCACACACTATCACGGATGGGTCCTCGTCCAGCCTGAAGCAGTAACTCTTTCCCAGCATCTGCCTGCTGTAAAGCGGGGCATCATGCTGAAAGAACTCGTCCAGGTCTGCATTTCCGCATGAAAAAGGACTGCAATCTGCAATGACTTTTTCGTCCAATGGAGAGAAACTGCATTTATCTAACAGGAATCCCATACTTACAACATATTGGCTTTTTTCAATATGGCACGGGCTATTTTCACCTGCTTGCTGAAATCTGTTTTCTCCTTCTTTTGGTAAGCCTTGTCCGCTTCCTTCACGAAACGTTCGGCTTCTTTCCCTTTCAGCGTAGGAATTGCTTTGATTTCTAATGCCATGACTTGTTAATGATTTGGTTCTCTGCTGCAAAGATAAGAATTTTTCGGCAAATCCCTTTTTCGGATGCCTGTTTTTCTGACGAACGGCTTTACCGCCTCTTCCGTTCCGCCTCCTCGTCCCGCATCATCCTGCGGTTCAGCCGTTCCGCCGCTCTGTCAAAGAAATACGTCCGGCTCTCGTTCTTCCGCCGCTTGATGTCCGCATAGGTGTTGTAGCACTGGTTCTCCTTTATCTCCACACCGAACATGCGGCAGAATCTCGCCAGCAGCTCCTTGATGCCCGTTTCCCCTCCGTTGATGAGCTTCATCTCGTCCAGACCGTAAATCAGTTCCACCAGCTCGGCCGTGCTTCCCGTCCACTGCATCGCAGCGGCTTCGTCCTGCCTTTGGTTTGTCTTTTCGCCTCCGTCAAAGGCTCCGCCCCGATGCAGCCGTACCTGGTAATACTTCAGCATCTTGCGCACGAACGACAGCGCCTTTCTCACATACATGCTGCGGCTGGAGTCCGTCTCCTGCATGGCATCGTGATATTGCAGTTCCGTTTCCGCATAGCTCAGTGCGAAAACAGTCCGGCAGACACTTTCCCTTTCCTTGCACAGGGACACTACTGTGGTCGTGAACTCGTTGTATGCGGTTCCCAGTCCGGTAGAGCCGGGGTTGTCTATCAGACGGAAGAAGTCTGTTTCTGTCAATATGAGGTGTTCCATTTTCTTTCAGTTTTATGTTATTACACTTGGTTTGAAGTGTGCGCACATAAAACTATGGGACAAATAGCGGTCCTGCGGGAGTGTTTTTCTTTAAGTATGGATATATCACACTGATATTCAACGAAATATTTGCTGAAAATATTTTTTGGAGCTTTTCCCAACGCCTCATTTTTTGTTCAGAATCTGAACGTACGTTCACTTTTTGAACGTTCCGGGCGTTCATTTTCCGAACGTCACCACCCGTTGGCGGGGTGTTTTCCGTCCGTAGGCTATCCGTACCATTCCGTCCTTCCATTGTCTGCTTCCCGTGCATGTCCATTCGCTTTCGGGCAGCGACGACTGGAACAGCCTGCTGCCGTTTCCCGCAATGACGGGAACCATGTAGAGGATAATTTCATCCACAAGCCGCATCCGTATCATGCCGTTGATGATACCTGCCGTCTTTTCGGTTGCTTCTATCAGATAGTTCAGGGAATCGCCGGTGTTTTCCATCCGGCTGGAGAGGAGTGTAAGCGACGTATCTTCTGTCAGGACGCAGGTAGCAGCCTCTTTCAGCGCACCTATCCCGTACTGGTCGGAACCAAGCCATCGCCCGGACAGACCGGTTGTTTCTGCCGGACAGCCGTCCATCGTCAGGACGGCAAGTAATCGGACTTTTGCCATAGCGGTCATTCTGTTGCGACCGGAAGCCGTAAAATAAAAAATAGCGTGCAATACACGTTATCTCTAATGGAGGCTCTGGTAAAGCCAATCGGGAAATATACGCGAATGCACGCTATGCCAAGGCATAGCATAAGCATCACGCAATCGCTCCCGATGTCGAAATTTACCAGATTTCCATTAGAACGCCTTGCGGTCTTATTCTATACTATATCTTAATCGGTACGGGAAACCGTGTTTCTCCGTACCGTTTTTCTACTATGTTCATGCAAAGATAGGATTTTCAGTCGAGATTTTCTCATTTTTCGCTCTTTTTCTGCATGATACCGTATTCTTTCATCTTGTTGTACAGGGTCGTGCGGCTGATACCCAGCAGTCCGGCAGTCATTTCGCGGTTCCCGTCCGCCTGTGCCAGTGCCCGCACGATGCGTTCCCTTTCCTCATTCCCGTCTTTCAGCAGCAGGGAGCTGCCTGCCTGTGCCGTACTTTCCGCTTCCAGCCTGTCAGCGCCTATCAGCCTTCCTTCCGTCAGCAGGACGGCGGAACGCACCGTCTGTTTCAGCTCCCTCACATTTCCTGCCCACATCCGCCTCATGAGTTCCTTTTCCGCCTCCTTGTCGAATCCTTCCGTATGCCGTCCCAGTTCCTCGTTGGCAAGCTCCCGGAAAAACTCCGCAAGGGGCAGTATGTCCTCCCGGCACTCCCGCAGCGGCGGTATCTTGATGACAAACTCCTTCAGGCGGTGATACAGGTCCCGCCGAAAACGTCCTTCCTCCACTGCCTTCTCCAGATTCTCGTTGGTCGCCGCCACGATGCGTACGTCCGCTTTCCGCTCGCGGGTGCAGCCCGTCGGACGGTAGCATTTGGTCTGCAGCGCACGCAGCAGTTTCTGCTGTACCTCAGCGGGCAGGTTGCCCACCTCGTCCAGAAACAGCGTGCCGCCGTCAGCCTCCGCCATGCAGCCCTTCTTTCCGGTTATGGCTCCCGTAAATGCGCCTTTCTCGTATCCGAACAGCTCGGATGCCGCCAGCTCCCGTGTCAGCATACCGCAGTCTATCGCGACAAACGGACCTTTCTGCCGGGTACTCTGCGCATGTATCTTTTCTGCTACGTGTTCCTTGCCCGTGCCGTTCTCTCCAAGTATCAGCACACCTATGTCCGTCGGGGCTACCAGTGAAATACGCCGGTCGATGGTCCGGAATGCGGCACTTCTGCGCTCCAGTATGGGCATGATATGCCTTCTTTCCGATTTGCGTACCAGCTCACTTATCCTCGGAAGCAGCTTTTCCTGCAGCAGGGTCTTGGGGATATAGTCCTCGGCTCCCAGCCTCATGGAGCTGACAGCCGACGCGACCTGCGCATAGTCGGTCATGATGACAAACGGGTTTCTGATACCCGCTTCCCGCATCCGCTCCAGCACTTCCGTACATTCCCCGTCGGGCAGACGCAGGTCCGACACGATGATGTCCCCATCGTCCAGTTCCTCCAGCAGCCTCCGTGCCCCGGCACAGTCGTATGCCGTGCGGGTCTTGTAGCCTGCCTTCTCCAGCATTCCGCAGACATGGTCGCGGAATACCGGGTTGTCCTCTATCACTATTATTCTTCCCATACCGTTTTCTCCATTTCCTTTCGGGCGAGCCGGATAATCGTTTCGCCCTGACCGGTTACCTTGCCGGCATACTCCCTGATTTCTTCTGCCGTCCCATTTCCGTGGAGCACGTCATACAGCTCCTGCAGCGGTCCTTCGGCATGTATCAGCATCCACGAGCTGCGGATATGGTGTATCCAGTAGTCCAGCCTGTCCCTGTCACACCTTTCCGCTTCCTCCCGTATGGCGGCCATTTCCTTCTCCGTTTCCCTGACCAGACATTCCAGCCTCTGCCTCTTGTCGCCGTATGCGAACAGCGGGCCGAGGTCTATGCGTGGGGTGCTGTCCTCGCCGATGCATTCTTCCGCGGCTGTCAGCAGTTCGTCGATGGAGAACGGCTTGTACAGCACCGAGCCGAAGCCCGCACCTGCCAGCTCCTCTTTCGTGATGCTTTTCGAGCCGGTCACCACCATCACGGGGATGGTGCGTGAGTTGCCTATGTCCGACATGCGGAGCAGTTCCAGCACCTCGTAGCCGCTTGCGTCCTGCATCTTCAGGTCCGTGGTCAGCAGGTCATAGTGTCCCTCGCGCAGCTTCTCCGCCATTTCCCCCGTGCTCGTGCAGGTGTCGCAGTGCACTCCGTTCTGCACGAATATGTCGTGTATCATCCCCAGTATGATGCTGTCGTTGTCCAGCGACAACACCGAACATCCGCCCAGTCTTGTCCGCCTCGCTGCTGCCTTGCGGTCTGTCTCTCCGGCTTTCTCCGCCTGGGGCAGCGGCAGCACCACGCTGAAGCGGCTGCCCGTGTTCCGTATGTTCTCCACCGATATACTGCCCTTCATCAGTTCCGCAAGGCTTTTCACTATCGACAGTCCCAGTCCGAAGCCGTCCTGCGTGGCGGCATTGCTCAGCCGCTCGAACGGCTTGAATATCTGTTCCCGTTTGTCCTTGTCTATTCCTCCTCCGGTATCTTCCACCGCAAGCGTGAATTTCCCTCCGGCATACAGGGCGGTCAGTGTCACGCCCCCGCGTTCCGTAAACTTCAGTGCGTTCGACAGCAGGTTGCTGCCGATACGCAGTATCAGGTTCCTGTCGCCCATGACCACCTCGTCAGCGGCGTTGTTCACCCTGAACTCCAGCCGTTTCTCTTCCATCCGTGCGGCAAACTCCGTTTCCAGTGTTTCCGCCACTCCCGCCAGTCTGAACGGCTTCACCCTGACGGTCTCCTTTCCGTTGTCTATGCGGTAGTAGTCCAGCAGGTTCTCCATCAGTGCCCCCATACGCTCCGCCGACTGCCGTATATACTCCGCGTGCAGCGCCGTTGCCTCCCGGTTCCCGTCCTTCAGTATCAGTTCCGCATTGCCGCGGATGGCGGTCAGCGGTGAGCGCAGGTCGTGCGTCACCGTCTGCATGATGTTCTGTCTGCTTTTTATCAACTCTTCATTCTCCCGGACCGACCTGCGCAGGGTCTCTATCAGTTCCTCCCGCTGTTTCCTGTCTCTGGTGCGGCGGCGGATGTCCCTATGGACTACCACATACAGCAGCACCGCACACAGGACACCTGCCGCCGATATGCCGCATATCAGTACGAATGCCGTTTCTCTCAGTTCCGCCACCCGCATGTGCCTTTCTTCCATGCGTTCCGTCTCGTCCTGTCCGATTTCCCGTATCAGCCTCGAAAGGTTCCGGTTCAGTATGCTGTTGCGTATTTTCAGTGAGTCCGACAGATGGGAGAATGCCTGTTCCTGCTCTGCCAGTGCCGTACGCATCTCTTCCTCAAACCGCCGCATCTCCGCAATGTGCCGGGTGTTGGGTGTCGTGCTCACCCGTGTGGTCGTGCGTGCCGGTTCTTCTTTCTTTTTCTTGCGGAACAGGCCGAACAGTCCGCCCCGTTTCTTTTCCTCTTCCGGTTCGGTGCGTTCCGTCACTGTCGTTGTCCGTACCGATGCCGTCTGCTCCAGTCCGGGCAGGTGGCGTTCCAGCAGGCTGTCCATGCGGTACGCCGTGGTCGGCATATCCACCATCCGCTCGATCAGCCTGCGTTTCTCGTGCAGCAGCCTTACTACCGTGTCTATCCTTGCCGTCTGTGCCGGCTCTCCGTAGTAGCCTTTCAGCCGGTCTATCACCTCCATCGTGTGCGATTCCCGCCGGTCGTATGTATCCATGTCCGAGTCGTCCCACAGCATTGCGCGGTCATTGTCCAGAAACAGTGTGATCAGTCCCCGGTATGCTTCGCTGGCGGCAGCACGCTGCATGAGCAGGCTGCGTTCCTCTGCCTCCGCCTGCTCGAATACCTGCTTTTCGTACCATACAGCCGTGATGATGCCCAGTACGAGCAGTCCCAGTATGAGATAGCCCGACAGGATTTTCAGGTGGAGGGATTCCTTCCATCTTGAAAATGTATTGTTGTTCATGTATTTTCGGATTGTTTTTTAGGCGGTAAGTTAGTGGAACCTTCCCGAAGGGATGTTCCAGATCCTGATAAAAATCAGTGCGCGTTTTTATTGGTTCCAGAAATCCATCCTGCGCTTCTCCCATTTCTCATGTCCTATGGCTTTCAGTTCGCACGGACTCATTCCGGTCTGCTTCTGGCAGAAGTCCGCAAAATTGCTTGCCGAGCCGAAGGCGTTGCGCTCGGCTACTTCCTTCAGCGGCAGTTCCACCCGGTATTCCATGTCCTCCTCTATGCGCCTTATCCGCTCCCGGCGCAGCCACTCCGATGGCCCCATACCGTAGTATGTTTTGAACTTGCGCCGCATCAGCGAATAGCCCATGCCGCACAGTCCGGCAAGTTCTTCCGCCACGAATGTGCGGTGGCTGTAGTGGTTCACTGTCATGCGGAATACCGCCTTGTCCAGTTCCGGCAGCCTGCTCTCGGCGTATGCCATATCCTTTTCCTCTATGCGGAAAATCTTGCCATACAGCTTGTTGCGTCTTTCCCTGAAGAAATAGTCGCATACCCTGTTTGTCATCTCGTTCGTACGTGCATGGCCTTTCAGTGTATGCAGCACGTCGCATAGCACCAGCATTTCCCGTGTCCGGTATTTCCGTTCCCATGCATCCGTCAGTTCATTGCACATGTAGCAGATCACTTCATACTCGCGTGAGCGGCACAGCATGAGCATCCATGCCCTGAAATCCCTGTCCCTTGCCGACGGTGCTTCCTTATCCTTCCGCAGTGCGCTCACTGCCGTCAGCATCAGTTCCGTGTCATTGCCGTACTCCGCCAGCCGTATTCTCATCTTCGGCAGCGAGTGCCGTTCCTTCACCGACTTCCGTATGCTCTCCGCCAGTTCTTCCATCCGTTCCCTGCACACTTTTGCCCTGTATGCCTCCGCAAGCACCGCTTCTGTAATTCTCAGCTTCATCTTTCTCTGTTTTAATGGTTTATAATGGTTCTCCGGCAAAAGTAGCGTGGAGTCGCTGGACTATTGTTCCAAATCCTGACAAAAATCAATGCACGGTTTTATTGTATTGTAGAAATGGGATGTATGTTCTTATAAGTGAAATACAGTTTTTTCTGGTAGGATTATAGATTGGGACTGATAAAGTAATACCATACTCCGGTAAAATAGAGCAGGTCTCCTGCAATCAGTGCTGTAAGCCGTTGCTTGAATTTCAGGTCATACTTTTCCTCCTTCAGCCTTCTCAGTTCCCTGAACATATCGCTGAAGTCAACAGGGGTCCAGCTTAGCAAGTGGACAGGCAGTAGAACAATGATACCTGGAAGACGCCTCATTTCATAGGACATATAAAATGGGGCGAACAGGAACATCGGTATCAGTTCCCACCACCGGTAACTGACATTCCTGTTCTTCTCTCTTTTCTTGTCGAGCCGTGCCTGTTCCGCAAGGGCGGCGGCATCCAGCCTTCTCATGAAGGCTTCCTCTTTCTCTTCCATGATGTCGGCTATCACCTTGTCTTCTACACCGCGCCGGTACAGTTCCTCTTTCGCCTGCCTGACTTGCTTATCCGAATATTCTCCGGTAACATTGTTGGCTATCATCAGCAACTCATTGGTATCGTATTCCTTGATTTTCATTGTTATCTAATTTAATCTGTTTCACTTTTTTCCCTCAGTTTCATACATTGACTTAGGGAACAAGACTGAATATCAATATATTGACTTTTTTTGATGAGCAGTTATTCTATAAATAAGCTTTTGAGTAATATATAGTAAGTTGCAAATTGTATAATTATGGAAATCAAATAGATACTATAATATTGCACATATTTTTTCTCTTTGTCAAATTGCTTGAAATACTTTCTGTACTTGTCGTTCTTAAATAAAAAACATTTATTGATATAATACATAAATAAGCCTATGGCTATCCATAATGGGAGAAAAAATAAACCATTGGGATTAAAAGCAATTATCAATAAGTTTTTTATTTTTAAAGACTGAATTCCAATAAGGCATATAACAGCAATTATCCAAAGACTAATATGACACACGGAAACGGTAGCATAATCTGCAACCCAAAGAATTACACCTTTATGGGCTGCATCAGCCTCTATCTTTTTACTAATCGATATAATACGATTAATATAATTATTATTCCATTTCTTCAACCTAATCCAATACAATGGATTAATAAGTCTGTACAAAAAATAGAATAGTATTTTATATGTACAATAATAAATCACATTATAGTATTTCTCCATTAAATCTTTCATTCCATTAACTTTATATGTATAAGATATGTTGTAATTTATCTGAACTGATAAAGTAACAGCATCAGAATAAGCCCTACTGTTGGTACTATATAGCGGAGGCTTAACACCGCCTTGTCTGAATATTTGGTATTGTATCTGTTGTTTTGATATTTTTCCACTAAAGCGTTTATTCTTTTTTTGTTGTAATGTAGATAGATGATAGGCCAGGGCAGAAAACAGCCGATTATCCCTATTATTATTCTTGCTCTCCCGGATGTACTGGGTAAAAAGAAATCTCCCGTAAAAAGGAACGACAATATCAGCGCAGCAAACAAATAAACCATTGTAACAACTTCAGCCAATACACATGTTGCCCCAAAACGAGGAAATTCCTCATTCTTGATGGAAATCAGATAATACCTGTAAAACAGGTAATCAATAATCTTTTTCATAAGCTGTTGTTTCTAAATCTTGATTTATTTTTGTCAGTAATAAGTTGGTGAGCAACAGTGTTCTGCTGTTGGCTTTACCATGTTAGCGGATTTTTATATTTAATCTCTTAAACATCAAATCATTTTTAGATGAAATAATATTTTACACATCAATATGCATATAAAGAATATTAATATAGGAGACAAATATATTATCCATGCAGGAATTATCTTATTCCATATATTGCCTTTGTATTTCAAAAGTATAGCGGTAGTCCTTTTACGATTGTATCGAATAAAAAATGCAATAGGGAAAAAAATTCCTAACCCCACAAATATTCCTTTCACCTGAATGGGGGTAAAGTTGTCTAATAACCAATCATAATTCAGTACTTTGTTAAAGAAAAGACCTAAAAAGCCAAACAGTATTATACAAATCATCCCTAAAAAGAGACAGGAACTGATACGTGCAGGTTCATTATGTCTCCGATAACCAACATACAACCGATAATACAGATAATCAAAAAAATAATACCTGTATTTCTTACCCTCTCGTATCAAGTTATTTAACTCAAAACGACTTATCGTCTCTTTTCTTTTTTTCATTTTCAATATTATTGTTACTAATGGTTCAGCAGGGAACTGCTTGTCCGTTATCCTGCGTTGTTAGTGAAATATTCTTTCTGTTATTATTTTGTCAGAATAAACCTTAAAGTTATACAAAGACAAGCTATAGACATACTATAAGATAGTATATACCATATAAATAGTTTCCAAAATTTCTGTTTCCTGAATTTCTTAAAATAAGAAACATATTTATCGTTCTTATCTATAAAAACATGATAAGTAAAATATATCATTATACAAAGAATAATTATTAGTAATCCCAATACCATTTTATTATTGAAAAAATCATATACTCCTATACCTGTTTTTAGGGCTATAGCATCCAGTATAGTAAGTAAGATAATCAGTATTGTAAATGAGTTAATGCAAATAAATAAAATAATTCCTGTGTCTGCCATGCTAAGAATTTTAAACGGAGGTCTCTTTTTATTTTCTGAAGACCACATCAAATTATTATATATCTGTTTAACGCTGTTTACATATTCCCAGTAACCATTGCTTTTGCAGAACTTTCGTGTACATGTATTGTCCAGTATAGAGAGGAGAAGCCAATCAATACCTTTTTGTACCTTATGAAAAATCATATAATTACAATAGTATAGCATATTAAAAAACAATTCTATCCGTTTCATCTTAATATGTTTTCGCTAATGGTTTGGTGAGAAACAGCGTTAGCTGTTATCTCAACCTTGTTATGAACTTATTTTATTATAAAAGATTAATATGGCATATAAAATTTATCTGCCATAAACAGCAATACAATTAGAATAATAAACGGTAATATTAAAAATAGAATAGCCCATATATTGGAATATTTCTTATACGATTCGTCCTCTCGAATTTTCAAATACCGTCGTTTATAATGATAATAGATATACAGAATAATCCATATAAGAGGAAAGGCAAGCAGAAAAAGTGGTCCCGGATTAACACTTGTAGCTGCCCAATATATCAAAGCTATATCTACTCCGTAAAACATAATTACAATACTTAACACATCTGGGACATGCCAAGAATCTGAATGTCGGATTAAGTATTCTGTCTTATACCATAAATATCCTAATATTCTATGTATCATATATTGCTACTGTTCATAATGGCTAAGCGGGAAACGCTGTAAGCGTTATCACGCTTTGTTATAAACTCAATTTACTTTGCATGATTGGCTTTTATTTACCCACCATTCCTGTTCTTCCACTTCACGAGCCTTTTGTATCTCGTCCGTTGTCAGATTCTCATTGTGATAGGCATTATATAGATTTTCCCAACCATTCTTACGATATTTCGGTGATACAACCCATTCTCCTGCATCATTAAACAGGCAGAAGTTTGCTGGAGTATCTGGTATGATTTCATCTGCCCAGGAACAGACTTTTGTCAGCCCCTTTGCGGATTTCCACTTACCCCGATATTCAGATAAGTTCAATTTCAGTTCTGATATTTCATTTAGTCCTTTCTCTATTTGTTGTCCTCTCATCCGATACCCTTGTTTGAAAGAACCGGAGAATGTACCGCAATATCGTTTATCTCCGTATTCCTCAAACGAGTAATGCCCGTATATGAAACCGTCCACTTCCGTATATTCACTTTTTATTATTTGAGAACAGGAAGAAATGCTATCTATACAAACCTTTCCCTTAAACGGACATATTACGGACAATCGGGTACGACTGATACCCATTATCTCATATTCTCTACTATCCATTTTCCGAGCATCGGTAATATGAATGTCAATTCGGCTACAATCTTCTCCTAATATGCCAATCATGCTTGAATTGTCAAACAAGCCAGAAAGGTCTTGCTGCAAAATATCCGCTTTGTGATTTTGTGGATAGGCTACTCCACAAAACCAAAAGAGTAAAAAGATACTGATATGGTATATTTTCTGTTTCATATTTTGCATTACTGTTTATAATGATTTGGTGAGGAACAGCCTTAAGCTGTTATCTCGACCTTGTTATAAACTGAATTACATAGGTGCTTCTTTTTCGTATATCGGGTAAACAATAAGCGTGTCTTTAGTTACAACTTGCCCATTTTCATTTCGTTTCAAGAGCACATTTCCTGTAAATGTCATGTTATCAATCTTAAATTCTTTTATTTCATAATCCAACTGGTTTAACTCACTATAAGAGTCAGAGCTGTCAAAAAGCCCTACATATTTCTCTAAGATTCCACTTTTTTTATATATACTTTTTTGTTCGTAATAATCACGTCCTCCATATCTATATTGACGGATTATATATTGATTGTTTTCAGCTACAGCAGTGTCAAAGTTGAATAGAAACCACCATAATGGAGGAAAAATGACGAATGGAAATATATATACTCCAAAATAAATGCGCATACAGACTTTGCTCCATGTAGGTAGTTTTTTAGGAACACAGAACATCAGAACGAAAGGAGTAAGGAAAAACAATAACCGAAGAATATCACCAATATTCCAGCGTAACCGGTCACAATTACCTATTAAATTCAAAGTTATCAATCCTATTATTCCAGATAATAGATGAATACAGAGAATGATATAAAAGAATTTGGATTTCGTCATATTTCAATCAATACTGTTTATAATGGTTTGGTGAGCAACAGCGTTTAGCTGTTATCTCGACCTTGTTAACATTCTATTTTTATTCTCATCAAATTATGGTATTTCCAAATTCATCTTCTTCATATATGCAGTATCTAATTCAGCTCCTTTCCAGTTTATGTCAGGAGGGAACTGTTCCCAACCGGCTTTGGGTGGTGCAAGTACCCATTTAGGAACAATAATACTTAAGACCTTTGCATTGCCATGAAATACCGCTGAAAACATTATCAATACATGTGTATGAGAAATATCTGTGTTATTAAATTTTCCTGTTGTTGCAACATGTTTAATACTATCAACATAATAAATAAATCCTTTTTCTTTATTCGAACTCGAATTGACAATAACCCCTTCTTTATAATAAGTTCCGATTGTATAACGAATATTATCGTCATTAAAATAATAGAACTTATCCATGAAGTAGACTACCGGCAATTGTAATAAAACACAAATGCAAATAATCCTAAGTATCCATTTTTTCTTTTTAGAGAGATTAATTTCCATAAATTTGATGACTCGTATTGCCCAATTGATGTTAATGGTTCAGCAGGAAACGGCTTGCCGTTATCCTGCATTATTAGTGATATTCTTACTTATATTCAATTTCCATACTATTATCTTGGTAATACTTGCAATTAGCAAGCATAGTCCCAAAGAAAAAAGACCTACAAAGTAGAATGTCATTATGAAAATAGAGAAGATATAGCTTAATACACCGCTCAGAGTTATAGGTTCAGTACTAAACACATGAATTCCACGACAAGATAAAATGATAATTGGAATACTGCAACAAATAGTCAAACCCACATGAAATAGAAATGCGGTAAACAGACCACACAATAAATACTTACTATAAGAAAATGGGCGTATCCAACACCATGCAATCCAGCTTGCAAACAATGCAGAGCAGCCTGCGCAGATATAAGAGCCCATAACTCCAAAAAGATGATTATAAGTATCAATCGGAATTGCTGTACTCATAAACACCCACGTAGTCAGTACTGTTAAACTAATATATATAATTTTCGCTATATCCATATCATACACATTTATCACTAATGGTTTGGTGAGCAACAGCGTTTAGCTGTTATCTCGACCTTGTTAACATTCTATTTTTATTCTCATCAAATTATGGTATTTCCAAATTCATCTTCTTCATATATGC
>NZ_NFJA01000059.1:0-23592 GCF_002159615.1 Bacteroides sp. An279 | reverse complement strand
CGAAGAACAGGAGCGAAAAGGACCAAAAAATCGCCCAAAGCACACACGAAAACGGATACATCAAGCCAAGAAAAACTTTTTGGAGAAATTCAAAACAGCTTCTTATTTTTAACCGATGATTTCGTATATTTGCAGAACATTCAAAACATTCACGTATGACACACATCATTCAATTAGAAGGAACTGATAAACAATTATACCCATTGATCGGACCGCTTGTAATGAATCCTGATGTACTCCGATACAACAACCGATACCCTTTCAAAACCGGGAAAAAATTCCGTTGGTACATTGCCGTCAACAAACAAAATGAAGCCATCGGTTTTATTCCGATTGAAAATAAAGCGAGCGAATGCCTCATTAATAATTATTACGCACAAAAGGAAGGGCATGATGAAATCCTGACCGACTTATTACAAACCGTATGTGCCTACTATACAGGCGATACACCCCATCTGACCGCACTGGTACAGACTGTGCATAAAGAATTGTTCATCAGACTAGGTTTCAGCACCATCAAGGAATGGAAGCTTTACATAAAAATGGAAAGAAAATGAAAGAGACAACAGCTAAAAATGTCTACCAGCTGGCACAAGAACGGCTTGACATTATTTTCAAGGAATTTGACAATGTATATGTATCCTTTTCGGGTGGAAAAGACAGTGGGGTCTTGCTGAACATGTGTATCGATTATATCCGAAGTCATAAGCTGAACCGCAAGCTGGGAGTTTACTTCATGGACTATGAAGTGCAATACAAAATGACTATCGACTATGTAGAACGTATCTTTGAAGCAAATAAAGACATTCTAGATGTATACCGCATCTGCGTCCCATTCCGGGTAGCTACCAGCACATCAATGTACCAATCCTACTGGCGCCCTTGGGAAGAAGACAAAAAAGACATCTGGGTACGCCCCATGCCCAATGATGCCACTACCGCAGACAATTTTCCAGGATTCAAGCCAGAAATGTGGGATTACGACTTTCAACTTTACTTTGCCAGTTGGCTTCATGAAAAAAAGAAAGCCATACGCACCTGTTGCCTGGTAGGAATCCGCACACAAGAGAGTTTCAACCGCTGGCGATGCATCTACCAGACTCCTAAAATGTTATTATACCACCGCTATATCTGGACTTGCAAAATTAACAATGACATCTACAACGCTTATCCACTCTATGATTGGCGCACCTCCGATGTATGGGTAGCCAATGCAAAATTCGGCTGGGACTACAATCATCTGTATGACTTATACTACAAAGCAGGAGTCAGTATCGAACGTATGCGCGTAGCCAGTCCGTTTATCGGAGAAGCCATCGAAAGCCTGTCTCTTTATAAAGCAATCGACCCCGACATGTGGGGACGTATGATAGGCCGTGTGAACGGAGTCAATTTTGCCGGTATCTATGGTTCTACCCATGCTACCGCCCGCAACAAAATCAAACTTCCCAAAGGCTACACATGGAAATCATTTATGTTTTTCCTCCTATCCACCCTTCCCGAAGAAACAAGGAACGGCTACCTGCGCCGCTTGGATGTCAGCATTAAATTCTGGCGGAACAAAGGAGGATGTTTGAGCGATGAAGTCATCCAAAAACTGATTGATGCCAAAATACCTATAGAAATCGTGGACAAAAGCAACTACAAAACCCATAAACATCCTGTACGTATGGAATATCAGGAAGATATCGACATTCCCGAGTTCCGCGAAATCCCTACTTACAAACGAATGTGTATTTGCATCTTACGAAATGACCATGCCTGCAAATACATGGGATTCTCGCCCAACAAGGAAGAAATCAGCAAGAAAAACCAAATAATGGAAAATTACAAACATATCTGGAGATGAGAAAGGAAAAAGAACAACTTGAGGAACCTATCCCCCAAAACTATAAAAGTCCGGTATACAATGTCATTGCCGTACCAGTAGAAAAAGTACATGCCAACGATTACAATCCGAACAAAGTGGCACCGCCTGAAATGAAATTGCTCGAATTGTCTATTTGGGAAGATGGCTTTACCATGCCTTGTGTGTGTTACTACGACCATGAAAAAGATGAGTATATACTGGTAGACGGTTTTCACCGATATAGTGTATTAAAAAAATCAAAACGCATATACGAACGTGAGAAAGGTATGCTTCCGGTAGTAATAATCGATAAAGACCTGTCAAACCGTATCGGTTCTACCATCCGACACAACCGCGCACGGGGAACACACGATGTAGACCTTATGTCGCACATCGTATCCGAATTGGACAAAGCTGGCATGAGCGACCAATGGATAATGAAAAACATCGGGATGGACCGCGATGAACTGCTCCGCCTGAAACAGATATCCGGACTTGCCGAACTTTTTATCGATAAAAACTTTACGATTCCACCAGCTAAGCCCACTTATCTGCCCGACCCTGAAAATACAGAAGAAAATGCTGTAAAGAGCGAAATCGAAAAATAAATGCCAAGAAGAGGAATAGAGGAAAGTCTAGGGAAAAAACGTTCCACGTATAGGAAGCTGCCTTATAAAGCTATTAAGCAGCTTGTGATTTTCTTTGACTTTCTCTTCCTTATTTTATAATCGGACTACTTCACCATCGAAAGCCAGATGCACACAAGGCGGAAGTTTTCTCTCAACCTCGGCATGCAGGCCTAACTGATGGCTGATGTGGATAAAATAGGTTTCACGCGCCTGTATACGTCCTGCCTGGTTCAACGCCTCTGCCAAAGACTGGTGTGTAGGATGAGGCTGGATGCGCAAGGCATTCATAAACAGACAATCCACCCCATTCACGTATGCATACGACTCATCAGGCAAATAAGACATATCAGTAATCCATGCCATTTTGCCAATACGAAAACCCAATATAGGAAGCCGGCCGTGCATCACACGAAAAGGCACAACCTCGACCGAATGACCTGCATCGTTTGTGACCTGAAAAGGCACGTATGGCTCGATTTTCGTCAGTGGAATACGAGGAACACCCGGATAAGGATGCTCGTCGAAACAATAAGGAATACGTTTTACCAAACGGTCTGCCGTATAAGCCTCGGCATATACCGGCACATCCCGAAACTTGCAAAACGGACGTAAATCGTCCAGTCCGCCCACGTGATCGTAATGTTCGTGAGTAATCAATACACCATCTATGGGATGAAAATCAGGCAAACGAAGGGCTTGCTCCCGAAAGTCAGGTCCACAATCTATCAAGATACGAACCCCTTCTGTTTCTACCAGTGCCGAACAGCGCAACCGGTTATCACGCGAGTCTGCACTCGTACAGACCGGGCACGTACACCCAACCTGCGGCACACCTGTGGAAGTGCCGCTTCCCAATACCGTTATTTTCATATACTAATGAGTTTGTAAGTTTGTGAGTTTGTGAGTTTGTGAGTCAAAACGTTTAAGAGTTTAAAACTTAAAAACTTAAGAACTTAAAAACTTAAGAACTTAAAAACTTAAGAACTAAATATAATTCACTTCGGGCACAATCACGATGCCGAACTTTTCTTTTACCGAATCCGCCACATCCTCTGCCAAGCAGCGGACCTCTTCACCCGTAGCTCCCCCTAAATTCACCAATACCAATGCCTGCTTATCGTGCACACCTACTTTCCCTTGCTTTTTACCTTTCCATCCACACCTGTCTATCAGCCATCCGGCAGGCACTTTCACCTTCCCTTCTCCAGCCGGATAATGAGGCATATCAGGATATGACACGCGCAACGCTTCGTACTGAGCCAACGGAATCACCGGATTCATAAAGAAACTTCCCGCATTCCCCACCTCCACCGGGTCGGGCAATTTGGCTTTCCGGATGCGGATTATCACGGCACGCAACGTCTCGAGCGTAAGCTCCGCATGGGCTTTCTCCAGTTCGGCACGGATATTCCCATAATCCAAATGCCACACCGGCTTCTTGCTTAACCTGAAAAAGACCTTAGTCACGATATAGCATCCTTTCATCTCTCGCTTAAAAACGCTTTGGCGATAGGCATAACGGCATTCGGCATTCGAGAAGCGGCGATGTTCACCCGTGGCTATGCATAATGTATCCACCTTTGTTATCAAGTCCTTCACTTCGACTCCGTATGCGCCGATATTCTGCACAGCCGAAGCCCCCACTTCTCCAGGTATTAACGAAAGGTTTTCGGCTCCATACCAGCCATGGGAAACGGCATATGCCACAAATTCGTCCCACACGACTCCCGAACCGACACACACTTCTACCTCCTCCTCATTCTCGCGTACCACACGGATACCTTGAATGGCAGAATGAAGTACCGTACCGGAGAAATCATCCAAAAAGAGCAGGTTACTCCCGCTTCCGACAGGCAAAAGTGGCAAAGGAGTATTCTTTTGCCTCAGAAACGCACAAAGTTCTTCTTCCGATTCGTATTCTACAAACCGTTTGGCATGTACATCCATACCAAACGTATTATGAGACAACAAGGAATAATTTCGTAAATCTTTCATTCTCTTTGTTTTTATTGAAGAAGCTGTCAATCGCTCAAATCCTCAAACTGTTTCAACCTCCATTCTCCACCCCGACGCTTGAAGTACAATGTATTGCTGAATCCATTTCCGAACCCTTTAAATTCAATGATTTTCGTATCTGTATCAGGCAATGACTCTTGTCCATAATGCACATTGGTCAACCGTTCCTTCAACAAAGGCGGACGAAACGAGAACCATTGCCCTTCATCAAGTGTAGTTTCCAGAATCTGAAATTCATCTTCCGGATCAACCGTCACAAACGACAACGGATTGGCAAGTCTTTCAGCCTGAAAAACCGAATCGTTGGCAAAACGATAATAAAAATCGAAGAAGTCTTCCTTTCCCTCTTCCGCCTGTGCCAGTTTCTCCTGATTGATTGCTTCCAGAAACCAAGTCTCACTGACACGCTGGAAGTAATAACGTTTCACCTTCCGTTCTTTCAAATAAATCCAGTCCACTTGCACACTCCGTACAGCCGTATCTTTCTCCAATTCCATTTCCTCTTCCTTATCAAAAAGTACGGTATACACCAAATCACGGCTGAACAAAGGATCATACTTCCACTCATCTTTCGCTATACGTGCCACATTCTTCCCTTTGTAAAAAGAAAGAGGAAACATCACACGCGAATGTTGGAAACGTTCATTCGAAGCAAAGTTGTAGAAAAAGTCGGCAAAACTCTCATCGGCTGTAGCCGGAATCACTTCCGGACGGACAGGAGCCGTGTCAATCACCATCGTGTCGGGCGCAGCAGACAACGAATCTATCTCACTCGTCAGCGTCTCAAAAGGATCTATCTTTTTCTTTCCACCTCCGCAGGAGGTTGTTGCCAATACAAGCAAACAACATCCGAATACAATTTTTTTCATATTTAGTGCTTCTGAAAAATCAAGCGCAAAATTACTTCTTTTTTTCTTTTATCGGATAAAAGACCTGTAGTTTTCTTTTTTGTCGGAAGAAAAAGACAATAATTCAGTTTAAATCCTTACCTTTGCGCTAAAAATAAGAAAACTAAAGAATAGGTTATGATAACGAAAATAGAAGAATTACTTCAAGAAGTAGATCAGCTGAACGCCCAGAACACAGAAGAACTGGAAGCGCTCCGCATCAAGTACCTGAGCAAAAAGGGAATCATCAATGCCTTGATGGCAGACTTCCGGAATGTGCCCGCCGAACAGAAGAAACAAGTGGGCATGAAACTGAACGAACTGAAAACCCGTACACAAGAACGCATAGCCGCCCTGAAAGAGACATTCGAGAACCAGGATGCCGACATGTCGGGCATTGACCTGACCCGTACGGCCTATCCCATCGGACTGGGCACACGCCATCCGCTGAACATCGTGCGCAACCAGATCATTGATATCTTCAGCCGTCTGGGATTCACCATTGCCGACGGTCCGGAAGTGGAAGACGACCTGCACGTATTCACAAAGATGAATTTCGCTCCCGACCATCCGGCACGCGACATGCAGGATACCTTCTTCGTAGAGACCAATCCGGACGATGTGACCAAGAACATCATCCTGCGCACGCATACCAGTAGCGTACAGGCACGCACCATGGAAGTGACCCAACCTCCTATCCGTGTCATCTGCCCGGGACGTGTGTACCGCAACGAAGCCATCAGCTACCGTGCCCATTGCTTCTTCCATCAGGTAGAAGGACTGTATGTAGACAAGAACGTATCGTTCACCGATCTGAAACAGGTCTTGCTGCAATTTGCCCAAGAAATGTTCGGACCTGAAACCAAAATCCGTCTGCGCCCTTCCTACTTCCCGTTCACCGAACCCAGTGCCGAAATGGATATCAGTTGCCACATCTGTGGTGGAGAAGGATGCCCGTTCTGCAAATATACCGGCTGGGTGGAAATTTTGGGATGCGGCATGGTAGACCCTGCTGTGCTCGACGCTTGCGGCATCGACAGCAAAGTTTATTCAGGCTATGCCTTCGGCATGGGCGTAGAACGCATTGCCAACCTGAAATACAAGGTAAAGGACTTGCGCATGTTCTCGGAAAACGACACCCGCTTCCTTGAAGAATTCGAAGCGGCAAACTAAATAAACAGTTAATAATTAATAGTTAATAATTAATAGTTAAGGGTAGGAACATCCGCTGATCCCTATTAATTATTAATTGTTAACTATTAATTAACCTCACCCTAACACTCCTGTTTATGGAAAAGCAACGGCTTATTACCCCAAGTTATTGTTGCATCCTTGCCGCCAATTTCCTTCTCTACTTCGGCTTTTGGCTCTTGGTTCCGGTGCTTCCCTTTTATCTTTCGGAAATTTTCCATGCTTCAAATACCACTATCGGCATTGTCTTGTCATGTTATACTGTATCTTCACTTTGCATCCGCCCGTTTTCGGGATACTTGCTTGATACTTTCGCACGCAAGCCCTTATACCTGTTTGCCTATTTTGTTTTCACATTGATTTTCGCCGGCTACATCTTTGCCGGCGCACTGACCATGTTTATCATCTACCGCATCATCCACGGCATTTCGTTCGGGATGGTGACCGTAGGAGGAAATACCGTAGTCATCGACATCATGCCTTCATCACGAAGAGGGGAAGGCTTGGGCTATTACGGACTGGCTAACAACCTCGCCATGTCTGTCGGACCGATGTTCGGATTGTTCCTTCATAGCGCAGGTACATCTTACATCGCCATTTTTTCTTATGGACTCGGTTCATGCATCTTGGGCTTTATCGCAGCCAGCCTGGTAAAGACCCCTTATAAACCGCCGGTCAAACGCGAACCGATATCGCTCGACCGCTTTATCTTATTGAAAGGGCTTCCCGCCGGACTCAGCCTGCTTCTGCTTTCCATCCCTTACGGCATGACGACCAATTACGTGGCAATGTATGCCCGGCAAATCGGCATCACCGCCGAAACCGGATTCTTCTTTACCCTGATGGCTGTAGGCATGGCTATCAGCCGCATGTTCAGCGGACGGCTGGTCGACAAAGGGAAAATCACGCAAGTCATCAATGCCGGACTATATCTGGTATGCCTCTGCTATTTTGCCCTGACCGCTTGCGGCTGGCTGATAGAGTGGAACTATGCTTTCACAACGAGTCTGTTCTTTTCAGTCGCCTTGCTTTTGGGCATTGGATTCGGCACCATGTTTCCTGCCTACAATACGTTATTCGTAAACCTGGCTCCCAACAACCAGCGTGCGACCGCCACCAGTACTTACCTTACTTCGTGGGATGTAGGGCTTGGAATCGGCATGCTGCTGGGCGGATACATTGCCGAAATCGCTTCGTTCAGAGACGCATACCTGTTCGGAGCCATACTTACAATCGTATCCATGACCTATTTTCACTTGAAAGCAGGTCCCCATTTTCAACGTCACCGGTTGAGATAAAATCGAATAAACGGAAAGACAAGCTGTACAGAAAATCAGCACACGATAAATTCAAAACGGTTTCTTAGAGCCTGTTTAAATTTTGCTCAAGTTAATTTTGCGAATTGTTTTCGAGGATGTTTTTCTGATTTTATGAGAAAGGATAGCGGGCTATCTGACGAATAAAATCGGGAAAACAGACCGGAAACAAACGCAAAAGAACCTGATAGAATATTACTTTATTGGAAAATTTAAACAGGCTCTTACTCTTCTCGCAACATTATTTGCGCATCGTATAAAAAGAAAATCATTTTAATTCTTATACGTGAAAACAATGATATGCGAATACTTGTTGCCGACTTTTGTCACCTGGGCAGAAAAAATGAATGAGCGGAACAAATCGACATGCTGCATCACAAATTTGGGCAAATAAAATCCACCAACCTGCAACATATCCCCTCCTTTCAACTTATCCATATCCGCCACAAAAATAAAAGAGGCATCACGCGAAAGATTCGATACACATTCTTCGAATAAAGTATGTTGTGGAATGCTTATCATACGCGATATACACGAATCCACCTTTTCTTGTCCCGACAACACCAGCAAGCCATCTTCAGAAACTGAATCCATTTGATACAGCCGGTCTGTGACACGAAACCGGCATGAATCCGGCAATACCATCGAACCACTCAAATAAAACACCTCACTGTTTAAATGGATATCAAAACTGCTCCAGCAACTCGCACAATCCCTTACCAGGAAAGGCAGTGAAGGAGCATGCCCGTACAATGTAATAAAATTGACAGCCTTTCCTTCGTAACATTCCATAAACACAGCATCCTCACGCAACGAAACATCATCTTTACGGGCATCAATCACTTGCTCTATCAAGCTTTTCTGATAACTAAGGACACAAAAACCCTTGCCACAATAAGCAGCTATAAAATCACCGTTTTCGAGTGCATAGATATCTATATCGCTACCTCGATACGACTCTTTCTTAGGCACAAACCTTCTCCCTTGGCGCTGCATCATCCGCTGTAAAAACTCTCTTCCCGAACCGTGGGTACGGAAATACATTACGACATTACGCGCCGACATTGGTGCATGAAAACTGATCATCATTCTTTCAATGCCATTGCTCAGCCGATGTACCGTACTGTCTGCATTCGGAAATACGGCATTAAGTACCATCGGGAACAAACCACTCTGCCGCAATGTATCCAATTGCAAACCATAAGTGGTTTGTGGAAATTCATTAGCCAAGAAGTCAGGATTATCAGTTTCAAGCAAGCCAACACTCTCCAATGGCACAAAAGACAACAAATCGACATCCTTGCCCTTATCAGCCACACTGAGTTGGACAAAGCTATAAACTCCTACTGCTATGCAGAAAAGAACAATAGAAACGATAACACCTACCTTACCGACCATATTATTCATATTTTTTTGCAAATATAGGCAATTAATTAAAAAAGTACAAATCCAATAGGGAATATTTAAAAAAGAAAAAGCAGTGAATATACATTTATATACTCACTGCCTGATACCCAAGTGTGGGTGACTAGTGGGACTCGAACCCACGACATTCAGAACCACAATCTGACGCTCTAACCAACTGAACTATAGTCACCATGTTGGTATAAAATGTAATGAATTACTCCGAAGAGGTTTTTTAAGTGAGGGTGACTAGTGGGACTCGAACCCACGACATTCAGAACCACAATCTGACGCTCTAACCAACTGAACTATAGTCACCATGTTGATTACCTCTCAAAAGCGAGTGCAAAGGTAAACATTAATTTTGAATCTGCAAACTTTTCCAATGTTTTTTTATTCGGGAACAGACAAAAACACAGAAAACACAGAACAAACGCATTTAAATCATGCAGATTACCCTCAGTGACGGAGAGGATTATCCGATATTGGAAAAGATTATCTTCTACAGCGTAGCATTTATGCCTTCCGACACTGATTTCACAAATTCTTTCAGGCATTTCATTTTACCGCTACGGATGCTGGGTTAATAAAGCATAAAGAAACAAATATACTAGATGATATGAATGGAAAATATTAATTTTGTTAGAGCATTAATATATTAAACAATTTAAACAGAAGAAATATGACATTGATTGATGGAAAAGCTATTTCTGAACAGATTAAACAAGAAATTGCAGCAGAAGTAGCAGACATTGTTGCCCATGGAGGAAAACGTCCGCATCTGGCTGCCATTTTAGTGGGTCACGATGGTGGAAGTGAGACCTACGTGGCATCGAAAGTAAAAGCATGTGAAGTATGCGGTTTCAAGTCCACATTGATCCGCTACGAAGACAACGTGACCGAAGAAGAACTACTGGCAAAAGTCTGTGAGTTAAACGACGATGAAGACATCGATGGTTTTATTGTCCAGTTGCCTTTGCCCAAACACATATCCGAACAGAAGGTAATCGAAACGATAGACTACCGCAAAGACGTAGACGGCTTTCACCCCATTAATGTAGGACGCATGTCTATCGGACTCCCCTGCTATATTTCAGCCACTCCCAACGGAATCATGGAATTATTCAGACGGTACCACATCGAAACACAAGGAAAGAAATGTGTCGTACTGGGAAGAAGCAACATTGTAGGCAAACCGATGGCGATGCTGATGATGCAAAAAAATTATCCGGGCGATGCCACAGTGACCGTTTGTCATAGCCACAGTGCAGACCTTGTAAAAGAATGCCAAGAAGCAGACATCATCATAGCCGCCATGGGACAACCCAACTTCGTAAAAGCAAATATGGTAAAAGAAGGAGCGGTTATTATTGACGTAGGCACTACCCGCGTTCCAGATGCAACAAAAAAATCAGGATTCAAACTGACTGGAGACGTAAAATTCGATGAGGTAGCTCCTAAATGCTCCTTCATCACACCTGTGCCAGGAGGTGTAGGCCCCATGACTATCGTTTCATTGATGCGGAACACCCTGCTGGCTGGGAAAAAAGCTATTTACAAATAAAAAACTGTTTTGAGGGTGTATCAAAACAGGACTTAGCTTTCATTTTGATAGCCGTCCTTTATTTTGATATACCCTCAATAAACATTCTATAAAGAGTTATCCTATCAACTCTTCATACGTTCTCTTCCTTCTTCCCTGTACTCGCCACAGCAGACTGAAACGATATCGCTCCCCAATATCAGTATTGACTGATTTCTGCAAATTCTCTTTGCGGTCCGTTTCAAACTGAGGTCGCATGGCCACATAGTCACAACGTGCTTTCAACACAGCACGTGCTTCCCCTACTTTCCCACGCAAAGCAAAGAAACCAGCTGCCAGATAGTCCAATATCAGCCGGACACGCATTACACGCTTCAACTCCTTAGCTGGCAAATTTTTATAAAGCATCAGCAAGTTGTTTCGAAAATTCAAATAAGTTTTCTTCGGGTCACTTGTCTTTAAAGTAGCCCCTCCTACATGATATACTTCACATAGCGGCAAACAGACAATACGATACCCCCGGCTACGCAACCGCCAACAAAAATCTATTTCTTCCATATGGGCAAAAAAGCGTTCGTCCAGACCTCCCACTTCCCAATATACATTCCGCCGGACAAACAACGCCGCCCCTGTAGCCCAGAATATCGGTATATTATAATCATACTGTCCACGGTCTTCCTCTATCTCATCCAGCACCCGTCCCCTACAGAACGGATAACCATACCGGTCGATAAATCCACCTGCCGCCCCAGCGTATTCGAAATTAGTCTTTACCCGCCAGCTCAAGATTTTAGGCTGGCAGGCTGCCACTTGCGGATGTTCGTCCATATATTTCACCATAGGCTCCAACCAGCCTTTCCCCACTTCTACATCATTGTTCAACAACACCACGTATTCTGCATCTATCTGCTTTAATGCCTTGTTATACCCACCCGCATAGCCATAATTCTGATCCAGCCTCATCAAGCAAGCCTCAGGAAACTCTTTTTCCACAACCGCACATGAATCATCTGTCGATGCATTGTCGGCTACATACACTTTCACACCTTCTCCCTGTGAATAGGTCAATACAGAAGGCAAGAATTTGCGGAGCATCTCTGCACCGTTCCAATTCAAAATGACAACAGCTACATTTATCTTACTCATACATTCTTATTCCTTATAAGATTAACAACAAACACGTGCCAGGGAAACACAAATACCGACTCTATGTAGAAGCTGTTTTGAATTTCTCCAAAAAGTTTTTCTTGGCTTGATGTATCCGTTTTCGTGTGTGCTTTGGGCGATAAATCCAAAACAGCTTCTTACAAATATACAACTTTATTGCAAAACAACAAGCGCCAATGAGCTGAAATTACAATAAAACTTCTACAGGATCGGTTCCCATTTGTCCACCGGCACCAATAGAATGCAACAAGTCTTATTTTCACTGCTCCGGAAATGTTAAAACATCCAAATCAATCCAACTTTCCACACAAGATTCCTTTTAATGCTGTCCCATCGGCATTCATTTCACCCAGCTGTACACGCACTAAATTATTGTCCAAGCCTTCTTTATTTTCCAGTTCTACCCGTATATAGTTCGGTGTAAAGCCATGCATTCGTGCTCCCGCCTTAGCATGTTCCATCAAGACAACAGCTTCCTGACCAATATGTCTTTCATAAAAGGCTGTTGTTTTTTCGTCCGACAGAGCAAGCAGACGCTGGCTTCGTATATGCTTATCTTCCGGAGAGACTACATAATCTATCTTTAAGGCTTGCGTACCCGGACGTTCCGAATAACTGAATACATGCAATTGGGTTATATCCAGTCCCTCAATAAACTGATAGGTATGCTCAAAATAGCCGGGTGTCTCCCCACGCGTCCCCACAATCACATCCACACCGATAAACGCATCAGGCATATACGATTTGATCGTTTGCACCTTCGAAGCAAACAGCTTCGTGTCGTAGCGCCGGCGCATCAATTTTAACACTTCATCGCATCCCGATTGTAATGGAATATGAAAATGAGGCATAAACCGTTTCGATTGAGCTACAAACGCAATAATCTCATCGGTCAACAAGTTTGGTTCAATCGAAGAGATCCGGTACCGTTCGATTCCCTCCACCTCATCCAGTGCCTGCACCAGCTCAAGGAATGTCTCACCGGTGCTTTTACCAAAATCACCGATATTGACTCCCGTCAATACTATTTCCTTACCACCTTCTGCTGCAACCTGTCGTGCCTGTTCCCGCAAATCAGCAATTTTACCATTCCGGCTTCTTCCACGTGCAAAAGGAATCGTACAATACGAGCAGAAATAATCACATCCGTCCTGTACTTTCAGGAAATAACGGGTACGGTCTCCCCTTGAACAAGAAGGCACAAATGTATGTATATCTTGCTGAAGTGAAGTCACTGCTTCGCCATGAGCACGCTTTTCCAGCCCACCCAAGTATTTCATCAAATCTCCTTTCTGCTCGGCACCCAATACCAAGTCTACCCCTTCAATGCCCGCCACTTGTTCCGGTTTCAGCTGTGCATAACATCCTGTCACCACGATGAAAGCTCCCGGATGCTCTTTCACCATCCGATGAATCGCCTGCCTGCACTTTTTATCAGCGACCTCAGTCACCGAACAGGTGTTGATTACGCATATATCCGCCTTTTCTCCTTTCTGCACTGTCTGTACGCCTGCTTCTTTCAGCATCTTTCCTATTGTAGATGTTTCGGCAAAATTCAACTTGCATCCCAAGGTGCAATAGGCCGCTTTCTTATTGCGAAAAATAGAATTATCTGTCATATATATAATAAGGTGTATAATTAATCCTGATTCAGGGAATGCAAAGTTACACATTATTTTGCAGACCATCGCTAACCGGCATCAGAGAATCGCATTTTTACACTTTGTACGTTCAGATTCCTTTACCAAACATATTTTTTTCAAAAAAAAACCGGTTTTCATGAACAACCTATTAAAAAACTCTATATCTTTGCAGCGTTTTAAGAAGACAACATAAGTATTACAGATTTAAAAAAGCAAAGAAAATGAAAAAATTAGTATTTTTGTTCGTAGCATTTGCTGCTGTTTCTTTTGCATCTTGCGGAAACAAAGCAGCTAACACTGAAAGCACTGTAGATTCTTCAGCAACAGTTGAAACTGTAGAAGAAGCTGCTCCGGTAATGGATTCTACAGCAGTTGATTCAACAGCTGCCGCTGCTACTGATTCAGTAGTTGCTGAATAATCCAATCTCGAACAATTAGAGAGAATTGAAAAGTCTGTAAGCTCAGCCTACAGACTTTTTTTATAACCTTTCCCCTACCCCGTCAGCAAACCGGCACCGCGAAGTGTAGCAAGTAACTGGAATGGCAGATGAAGCATATCTTCGTTTGTGGAAACGAACGAATTCTTTAAATCAATTTTAAATTGCATGGGTCGGTTGACTTTACAACGTTAAATAATTAAGGGCATATTTGTTTTTAAAAAAAAAATATTCGTATTTTTGTGAAGCTAATAGATCACGTTTATATTTTGATTATGATACGAAGAAAGTTGAGAGGAATGGGAGTGGCATTAGTCACTCCTTTTAATGAAGACGGAAGTGTGGATTATGATGCACTTATTAAGTTGG
This sequence comes from Bacteroides sp. An279, assembly GCF_002159615.1. Lineage (NCBI taxonomy): Bacteria > Pseudomonadati > Bacteroidota > Bacteroidia > Bacteroidales > Bacteroidaceae > Bacteroides > Bacteroides sp. An279. The sequence goes on along the minus strand of NZ_NFJA01000059.1, from coordinate 9,141 downwards.
TGGAATATCAGATCCAAAATGGCACAGACTTCTTATGTGTACTGGGAACCACAGCAGAAACCCCAACACTGACGGCTGACGAAAAGAAAAAGATAAAACAAACTGTCATAGAACGAGTAAACGGAAGAGTTCCCATTCTGTTAGGCGTGAGCAGTAACTGTACCCAAACTGTAGTTGACACGTTAAAAAATGATGATATGACAGGAGTAGATGCCGTACTCGTTGCCGTACCTTACTATAATAAGCCGTCACAAGAAGGGATTTACCAACATTACAAAGCCATCGCACAAGCTACTAAATTGCCGGTAGTACTTTATAACGTACCTGGACGCACGGGTGTAAATATGACAGCTGAAACGACGTTGCGCCTGGCACGTGATTTCGAAAACATCGTAGCCATTAAAGAAGCCTCGGGAAACATTACACAAATGGATGACATCATAAAAAACAAACCAACCAATTTCGATGTTATTTCAGGCGATGACGGCATTACCTTTCCTCTGATTACATTGGGAGCTGTAGGAGTCATTTCAGTCATAGGAAATGCATTTCCACGAGAATTCAGCCGTATGACCCGTTTGGCACTAGCCGGTGATTATCCTAGCGCATTGGCTATCCATCACCAGTTTACTGAATTATTTAAGCTACTCTTTGTTGACGGTAATCCGGCAGGAGTGAAGGCCATGCTTAGCATGATGGGGATGATAAAGAACCGCCTGCGCCTTCCTTTGGTACCTACCCGCATCACTACGTTTGAAAAAATGCGTTGCATTTTGAACGAACTGAAAATAAAGTGCTGATGAAAGTTCAAAATAATTAACCAGCCTGTAAAAACAATGAAAAATCTTATACTTCCTAATGAAACTTCAGAAGCTGTTTTGAATTTATCGTGCGATGATTTGGGATGAGTTTTTGAGGCATTTCCGCTTCTGTGATGAGGAAGATAGCGGGCTATCTGACGAAGAACAGGAGCGAAAAGGACCAAAAAATCGCCCAAAGCACACACGAAAACGGATACATCAAGCCAAGAAAAACTTTTTGGAGAAATTCAAAACAGCTTCTCAATCTCTTAAACCTCAGAGAGCAAAGGATTCAAAGAAAACAAAATCTGTCCCAGTCAAGTCTCAACATAAAATATAAAGCACTTAAGTATAAGATTTTTCTACCATGTTTATAACGGCACCAATCAAAAAGGAAAACAATTAATGAATGTCCGCAAACAGTCAATGCATACCCCTGAAAAATGAATATATACTGCATCAGCTTATGAACATATACTGCATCAGCTTATGAATATATACTGCATCGGCTTATGAATATATACTGCATCAGCAAAGGCAGTACTACTGCATTTTCAACTCAGCGAATTGGCTGATTGCGGACATTCATAAAACAATTAAAGATGACATCTCAGAATGTTCACACTAAATACATTACATCTCAGAAAAAACTATGAAACACGAACAAATGTACTTGCATCCGGAACTGGAAACAATGACTCGCCCGGAGATAGAACGGCTTCAAATGGAGAGGCTGCAACAAACATTGCAACGCTGCATGCGCTCTCCTTTCTATAAACAACGCTTCACCGAGAACGGCCTCAGGCCGGAAGACATACGCTCGCTGGACGATTTACAGAAAATACCTTTTACCACCAAGCAAGACTTGCGTGACCATTATCCATTCGGGCTTTCGGCTGTTCCGCTGGAAGAAGTGGTACGCCTGCACTCGTCCAGTGGCACAACGGGCACACCTACCGTCATCCTGCATACCCAACACGACCTGGATGAATGGGCAAATGCCGTAGCACGCTGCCTCTACATGGTAGGATTACGCAAAGGTGACATTTTCCAAAATTCATCGGGCTACGGAATGTTCACCGGTGGACTGGGATTCCAATATGGTGCCGAACGGCTTGGAATGCTCACCGTACCTGCAGCAGCTGGAAACACCAAGCGGCAAATCAAGTTTATCACCGACTTCGGCACTACCGCGCTACACGCCATTCCCAGCTATGCCGGACGACTTTATGAGGTAATGGAAGAGATGGGCATTGACCCGCACCGCGATACAAAGCTCCGTACCTTGATTATCGGAGCTGAACCACATTCGGACGAACAACGCCGGCGCATCGAGGACATGTTAGGCGTAAAGGCATACAACTCTTTCGGAATGTCTGAAATGTGTGGTCCGGGAGTGGCATTCGAGTGTCCCGAACAGAATGGTCTGCACATTTGGGAAGACTATTACATCGTGGAAATCGTAGATCCGGAAACACTGGAACCGGTACCTGAAGGTGAGATAGGCGAACTGGTGCTGACTACCATCAACCGCGAAGCAATGCCCCTCCTGCGCTACCGCACACGTGACTTGACACGCATCTTGCCAGGTGACTGTCCTTGCGGACGTCACCACAAACGACTGGACCGCATGAAAGGCCGGAGCGATGACATGATAATCTTGAAGGGTGTGAACATCTTCCCTATCCAGATAGAAAACATTCTGATGCAATTTAAGGAACTGGGTAACGAATACCTCATCACGCTGACCAATCTGGAAGCGAATGACGAAATGACCGTAGAAGTAGAACTGAACGACTTTACCGATGACTATGGTTTCCTGCAAAGACTAACCAAGGAAATCACCCGCCAGTTGAAAGACGAAATATTGATAACTCCGCGCGTCAAACTCGTACCTAAAGGCAGCCTGCCCCAGCAGGAAGGTAAAGCCATACGCGTGAAAGACTTAAGAAAAACATTGATATAATACCAACACAAGGCATCAGCTGATAAGGTGACAAAGCTTTAAATAGCCTTGAATATTCAGAGTTTTGCCAACCTCGTCAGAGCTTGTTCTTGTAAACCTAAAAAGCATAAAATATGACCATCCACCAGTTATCTGTATTTGTAGAAAACAAGTCGGGCACATTGCTTCAGGTGCTCGAACTACTGAAAGAAGCGAATATCCAACTTATCGCTTCCACCATTTCCGACACAGTAGAATATGGTATCTACCGAATCATCTGTTCCGAACCGATGCGCGCTTACGAAACATTGAAACAGGCAGGCATCTCAGCAAATCTTTCGGACGTGTTCGCCATCATGCTCGATAACCAACCGGGACGTGCAGCCGATGCCATTCGAAGCTTCAGCCAGGCAGGGATAGGTATTTCCTACCTCTATTCATTCCTACTTTCGGGCAAAGGCATCTTGGTATTCCGGACTGACAGCCCGGAAGAAACCCGTAAAGTCATACTCGATAAAGGACTGAATTACATCGAAGAACAGCACCTGCTGAAAATGGCATAATGTTTTTAATGAATATCCGCAAACATCCCTTGCAGTAGCATATCGCATACGCCACTGCAAGGGATGTTTGCGAAATGACATCAGCGGAAAGTAATGTGACGGTTGGTGATAAAGTTGACCGCACCGTAGATGAAAAGTCCCAGAAACTGAGCCAGATACTCATTGCAGTAAAACAACTCCACCAACATCAGCAGGAAAAGGAACTGCATGCTGTAGGCCAGCAGGAAGGCACCGGCAAAGAACAACACCTGATGCCAGATGCTGTTCTTCTTATTGCCAGGCTCAAGAGGGAATATCCAATATTTACACCAAATAAAGTTGTGAATCTGCGCCACGACATAAGCAATGATATTCGCCGTGATGTAACTTTCACCCTCGATATGCATCAGCAGCCATACCACAAACGCAGTAATCAAAGCATTGAGCGTGCCTACGATAGCAAAACGGATGACGCGTACAGATTCTTTCATTCAACTTCTTTTAAGAGATAACGATGACCAGTGCCTTTTTGGGTCAGTCTTCTTTCACTACTTGCAGATGTAATTCGTCCAGCTGCTTCTGGTCAAGATAGCCTGGAGCATCCAACATTACGTCACGACCGGAATTGTTCTTTGGGAATGCAATACAGTCGCGGATGCTGTCAAGACCGGCAAAGAGCGATACCCAACGGTCGAGACCATATGCCAATCCGCCATGAGGAGGTGCACCGAACTTAAAGGCGTTCATCAGGAAGCCGAACTGCTCTTGCGCCTTTTCCTGTGTGAATCCCAGAATTTCGAACATTTTCTCCTGAAGCGCTGAATCGTGGATACGAATAGAACCACCCCCTACTTCTACGCCGTTGACCACCATATCATAAGCATCGGCACGCACGGCAGCCGGGTCTGTATCTAGCAAAGGAATGTCTTCGTCTTTAGGATGGGTAAACGGATGGTGCATTGCCATCAGGCGACCTTCTTCCTCACTCCATTCAAACATCGGGAAATCTACCACCCACAAGCAGGCAAACTTATTCTTATCGCGCAAGCCCAGCTGGTTACCCATCTCCAGGCGCAATTCGCAAAGCTGTTTGCGAGTTTTCATCGCATCGTCACCACTCAATATCAATATCAAATCACCCGGTTTGGCACCGAAAGCCTCTTTCATCTGCTGAAGTACATCTTGAGCATAGAATTTATCGACACTTGATTTCACGTTACCATCGGCTTCCACGCGGGCATAGACCATGCCTTTCGCACCGATTTGCGGACGCTTCACAAACTCAGTCAACTGATCAAGTTGTTTGCGAGTGTAATGCGCCGCCCCCTCAGCACAGATACCGCCGATATACGCTGCATTGTCGAATACTGAGAAGCCATAACCTTTCAATATATCCATCAGTTCGACAAACTTCATGCCGAAACGCAAGTCGGGCTTGTCGCTACCATAATACTTCATTGCATCGGCCCATGGCATACGCTGGAACGACTCAGTCAGTTCCACACCACGCAATTCCTTGAACAGATGCTTTGCCATCCCTTCAAACATCTGGATGATGTCTTCCTGTTCCACAAAACTCATCTCACAGTCAATCTGTGTGAACTCAGGCTGACGGTCAGCACGAAGATCTTCATCTCGAAAACATTTCACAATCTGGAAATAACGGTCGAACCCCGACACCATCAGTAATTGCTTCAACGTCTGCGGAGACTGGGGCAAAGCATAAAATTGTCCCGGATTCATGCGTGAAGGCACTACAAAATCGCGCGCACCTTCGGGCGTAGACCCGATAAGCATCGGAGTTTCCACTTCGAGGAAGCCTTTGCTGTCCAAGTAACGGCGCACTTCCATTGTCATCCGGTGGCGCAACTCCAGATTCTTGCGCACGGCAGTACGACGCAAATCCAGGTAGCGGTATTTCATCCGGAGGTCATCGCCGCCGTCTGTATTATCTTCAATCGTAAACGGAGGGGTCTGTGCCACATTCAGCACATTCAATTCCGACACGATGATTTCGATTTCACCAGTAGGAAGGTTGGCATTCTTGCTGGAACGCTCGCTCACCACGCCCATTACCTGAACAACGAATTCACGTCCCAAGTGATTGGCTCGCTCGCACAGTTCTGCATTCACTTCTGTATTAAACACCAATTGGGTGATGCCATATCGGTCACGAAGATCCACAAAGGTCATCCCTCCCATCTTACGCGTACGCTGCACCCAGCCGGCGAGCGTCACGTTTTTGCCTGCATCGGCGAGTCTCAGCTCACCACAAGTATGACTTCTGAACATATCATATAAGGTTTATAAATCCAAGTTTGACTATAAATTTAGGCAAAGGTAGTATATGTTTTTGATTTATGCAATATCTTTGCGGCAGCAAACGTAAAGACAAAGCCATGAACATACAGGACCATACTTCAGCGGGCGACCTGACAAAAGGTAGCATCACGGGCACAATGCTGCGTTTCGCTATCCCGATGATGTTGGGAAACCTGCTTCAACAATGCTACAACATAGCCGACACACTCATCGTTGGACACTTCCTAGGTGCCGATGCACTGGCAGCGGTAGGGTCGGCTTATTCGCTGATGGTGTTCATTACCTCCATCTTTATCGGGCTTTGTATGGGTACAGGAGCCGTATTCTCTCTGCAATATGGAGCAAAAGATTACGAGGGAATGAAACGAAGCCTGGTCTCATCACTCCTTCTGACAGGCGGTATTACTCTCATCATCAACACGCTGTCACTGATATTCGTCCATCCTATTATCCGCTGGCTGCAAACTCCTGCCGAAATCACTGGAATGATGCATGACTACCTGTTGGTGATATTCATCGGTATCTTCAGCACATTCCTTTATAATTATTATGCTTTCCTGCTCCGTGCCTTAGGCAATTCCATCGTACCCCTCGCTTTTCTAGGTATATCAGTGATACTCAATATTGTACTTGACCTAGTATTCATCGCAATCTTCCACTGGGGCGTGACAGGAGCAGCAGTAGCCACCGTCATCTCACAAATCGTATCGGGTGTAGGACTTTGCCTGTATACCCTCTACCGCTTCCCAATATTCCGGCTAAAATGGAAACATATCCGCATCAACAGACAATCCATCCGGGAGATAGCCACTTATTCCTCACTTACATGCATGCAACAATCGGTAATGAACTTTGGCATTCTGATGGTGCAAGGGTTAGTCAACAGTTTCGGTACCGCCGTAATGGCAGCCTTTGCCATCGCTGTCAAGATTGATACCTTTGCTTATATGCCTGTACAGGACTTCGGGAATGCTTTTTCCACCTTCATTGCCCAAAACTTCGGTGCTAAGAAATTCGAACGGATAAAAAAAGGAATACACAATACGCTATGGTTCATCACCGGCTTTTGTCTATGCATCTCGGCAGCGGTCTTTGTCTTTGCCCGTCCTTTGATGCAGCTTTTTATCGATGCCAATGAAACCGAAATTATCGCTATTGGAGTAGAATACTTACGTGTGGAAGGCAGTTTTTACGTAGGTATCGGATACCTTTTCATGCTCTACGGACTTTTCCGTGCCATCCGCATGCCAGGCATGTCGGTAGTGCTCACCGTCTTTTCGCTCGGTACCCGTGTCGCATTAGCTTACGGACTGGCCTCTATTCCTTCTATTGGCGTACATGGCATCTGGTGGTCCATTCCCATCGGCTGGGCACTGGCTGACCTCTTCGGATGGTGGTATTACCGCAAGGCCGCTTCCAGACTGATACCTGCCTCTTCTCTTTCCTGACCCTCCGCGTGCAAGATTGAGCTTTGCGCCAGATAGCTGGGTTTGGCGGCATAGATATACATCACACTACCACCCTTAATGGCGTCAATGATAGGACGGCATAACTTCTGAGGGACAGCAGGACAACCGAAACTCCTTCCCAAACGCCCACCATTACGAATGACAGAAGGATTGGCATACGCAGCCCCGTGCATCACGATGGCACGCTGACGGGCACGATCGTTGATACCTTTTTCCAATCCTTCCAGCAACAGCGAATAACCATTTCTGCCCTGATACGTTGATTCAGTTAAATAAAACCCCAACGAACTTTTGTGTGAACCGTCTTCGTTTGAGAACGAAGTAGCATAGATGTTCCCACTGTTCTTCCCATGTGCCACCACCGAAGAGAACAGCATTTTTTTCTGCTTCATATCGAACACGTACAAACGTTCCTGCGTAGAAGGCTTCGAAAAGTCGATAAGGGTCAGCACCTCCCGTTTCCGCTGTCCGATACGGTAATAACCCGTCACTGCCTGACGGAAAGCAATATAATTCACCCGTCCTTCCAAGTCCATCTCGTGATACAATTGGAGGCAACGATCCACAATCTTCACTTGTGGAGCATCTTTCTTTTCTTCCGACCGACAAAGCACAGAGCTACATACGGAAGCTACCATCATCAAAATAATCAAGAAAATACGCAGCATGAAATCAATTTAGAATACGGCTGCAAAGTTACAAAATAAATAATTTTCCCACCACAGATTACACGGATTTCTCAAAATAATATTTCCACAATGCTTCTGTATTTCCAACTACTCAATAATTACTACAAGCGTAGCCTCGGTTGGCAGATAATCGAAAATGAACTTAGCATGCGAAGTAGCATTGCGCACACACATATGTGAACGGGGAATCGTACCTAGTGACCAACTGTATTCTACCATCCGGGTTTGTGGAACATTAACCGGCACGCCATGCAAATAGGCACCGTTCGTAAATCTAGATGCATATGGAGCATACCCTCCTACACCGGAACCACCGTCTTTCAAAAACACCATCCGCTCTTTCTTTTCTTGCAACAAAAACATTCCTAGCGGGGTCTCCTGTGCATATGGTGGACGGTGCATACCTGTCGTTGCCGGATTCATACTTCGAATGGTCCATTGCCCTTCTCCTGTCCACTCCAGTGTAGTGATGTTCTGATCGAGCCGGTCGACGAATACCGCATGGTGGAACTTTATGCCCGCAGGAAGCTGTCTGACGTATCGCGACGGAACAAGCCATTCACTTTCCGCCGTCACAGGAACGATACGCAAGAAACTACCTTCCCGGTCCTTCAGATAAGCCAGTGAACCATCGCGCCCGTATCGAACAGGCACTAACGAGTCATTCGGCTCATAGAAAGGTATTGACTGATAACGCTCCACACCACATGTGTCTGCCACCCTCCCATATACGTTCCGCACATACCGATGTACCAAAGCTGCTTCTCCATTACGATTCTTATAGTTTCGAAGCACAACCCAATCCACCTCATCACGTTGCATATTTTCTATGAATGCCAAACATTTGCGAATGATTTCCCACTTAAAGCTACGCACCGTATCGCCATAGGGATAGATATCTTCCAGTGTATGCTGATCGTAAAGTAAATCTTTTGTCAAAAGAATATCCGAAGCATCCAATTGCCTGGAAGAGCCTAAAGCTTCTCTTTGCGAAACCATGTCCGAAATGATTTCCAGCTTATCAGACACCGAAAAAGTCTGCACCTGCTGTTTCTCACATCCCAAAAGCAGCAGACACATCACACACGCGACCAGTAAAACCTCTCTCTTCATAGCAGGCAGGTTAAGGTTTATACAAAGATAAGCATTTTTTCCCATTTTCAAAATTAGTTGTCAAGATAATAACAAACGAACCACGTATTTTGTTCCTTTTATTCCTTACATCCTTATCCCGACACAAGAAAGATACCCAAGTTCCTACCAGCAACTAAGAAGCTGTTTTGAATTTCTCCAAAAAGTTTTTCTTGGCTTGATGTATCTGTTTTCGTGTGTGCTTTGGGCGATTTTTTGGTCCTTTTCGCTCCTGTTCTTCGT
>NZ_NFJA01000058.1:0-24030 GCF_002159615.1 Bacteroides sp. An279 | reverse complement strand
AACACCATCAGGTAACGGCTGTAGACGTGATACCCGAAAAGGTAGATTTAATCAACCAACGCAAGTCACCGATTCAGGATGAGTATATCGAAAAGTATTTAGCGGAAAAGGACCTGGACCTGACTGCCACCTTGGACGGGGCCAAAGCATACGCTGATGCGGACTTTGTAGTCATTGCCGCCCCCACCAACTACGACCCGGTAAAGAACTATTTCGACACCAGCCACGTGGAAGAGGTGATTGAACTGGTGAAGAGCGTCAATCCACACGCCATCATGGTGATTAAGAGCACCATCCCCGTAGGCTATACCGAAAGTATCCGCAAAAAAATGCAATGCGACAACATCATCTTCTCACCCGAATTCCTGCGTGAAAGCAAAGCGTTGTACGACAACCTCTATCCCAGCCGTATCATTGTAGGACGTCCCGAAGGCGATACCCGTTTGGACGAAGCCGCCCATACCTTCGCCGCCTTGTTGCAGGAAGGAGCCATCAAGGAAAACATCGACACTTTATATATGGGCTTGACCGAGGCGGAGGCGGTAAAGTTATTTGCCAATACCTACCTTGCCTTGCGTGTCAGCTACTTCAACGAACTGGACACCTACGCCGAAATGAAAGGGCTGGACACCCAAGCCATCATAGACGGTGTCTGCCTTGACCCGCGCATCGGTACGCATTACAATAACCCCTCGTTCGGTTACGGCGGCTATTGCCTGCCAAAAGACACTAAGCAGTTGCTGGCCAACTATGCCGATGTGCCTGAAAACCTCATCCAAGCCATCGTGGAAAGCAACCGCACCCGTAAGGACTTCATTGCCGACCGTGTGCTTCACATGGCAGGTTATTATGATTATTACAACCGTGGCGATTTCAATCCTTCGGAAGAAAAGAAATGCGTAATTGGTGTTTACCGTCTGACCATGAAGTCGAACAGCGATAATTTCCGCCAGTCCTCTATCCAAGGCGTAATGAAGCGGGTGAAAGCCAAAGGTGCGGAGGTGATTATTTACGAACCGACATTGGAAGACGGCAGCACCTTCTTCGGCAGCAAGGTGGTGAATGACTTGAACGCTTTCAAAGCGCAAAGTCAGGCGATTATCGCGAATCGGTATGATGCTTGTCTGGATGATGTAAAAGAGAAGGTGTATACGCGGGATATTTTCAGGAGGGATTAAATATGGAAAATGTCATAACAGAACCGAGAGATTTTACAAAAGCTTCAATACAACAAATATTGGATTATTTTCATTTTGAGTATTTGAATGCTGTAGATTTAAATAATGACCCAAATAAACAACAATTTTATTGTGGTATTACATGTGATATTGACCAAAATTTAAGTCGTCATGGTGTTAAAGGGTATATGGCTTGTGCTTTGTGCGATTCTTTTGAAACAGCAAGTAAAGTTGAGAGTCTTTTAGGAAAACAAGGGTTCGATACTGGGGATTCTCAAACTATAGGAAATGGAGGCAATGAAAGATCCACAATAGTTTATATGATAGAAAAAACAAACGATTTTAGGTCTTAGTAAAAAGTTGCCATTTTCTTCCATGTCTTTCGAAAATAACAAACGCATAGCCAAGAATACGTTGTTGCTTTACTTCCGGATGTTGCTTACCATTGTAGTCGGATTATATACCAGCCGCGTGGTTCTTAACACCTTGGGAGTAAGCGATTACGGAGTTTATAATGTCGTTGGCGGCATTGTTGCCATGCTCTCTTTCCTTAACTCTGCGCTTACGGCTGCTTCACAGCGATTTATAGCCTTTGAGTTGGGGCGTAGAGATTTAAGTAGGTTGAGAAAAATCTTCTGCACTTCCGTTACTATTCATGCAACGTTGGCAATTATAATTTTCATCATTGCAGAAACAGTTGGGCTTTGGTTCATTAATACCCATTTGAACATTGAAGTTGATAGGCTGGTTGCCGCCAACTGGGTGTACCAGTTCTCCATCTTCACGTTTATGCTGACGGTGTTAAGCGTACCATATAATTCGTGCATTGTAGCCCATGAGCATATGAATGCCTTTGCGTATATCAGCATATTGGAAGTTGCGTTAAAACTGCTCATTGTCTACCTTTTGCTCGTTATCAGTTACGACAAGTTGATAACATACGGCATTTTGGTGTTTGCCGTTGCTTTGGTGGTACGGTTGACGTATGGCGTTTACTGCAAGCGGCATTTTGATGAATGTACATATCATTTCATCTTAGATAAAAAACTTTTCAAGGAAATGTTTTCGTTTGCGGGTTGGAGCGTTGTCGGTAATCTTGGTTTTTCTTTTAAGGATCAGGCTGCCAATGTCATTTTAAACTTGTTTTTCGGAACGGTTGTCAATGCTGCGCGTGGCGTAGCGTTGCAGGTAAACGGAATTATAGCCGGATTCTCTACAAATTTTATGATGGCACTTAATCCTCAAATAACCAAACAATACGCTTCGGGAGACATTAAAGGCAGTATGAAATTAGTGTATGCAGGAAGTAGGTTCTCATTTTTTTTACTTGCTTTTATTGCCATACCAGTTATGATAAATCTTGATTATTTATTAAAGCTATGGTTGGGCATAGTACCTAAATACACATCCGATTTCTTATTCTTAGCATTAGTTGCGGCCTTGATTAATTCTATGGCACAGCCATTGGTTACGGCTTTACAAGCAACAGGGAAAATAAAGGTCTTTCAAATTTCGATATGTATTGTAATGTTGTGCGAACTGCCAGTGGCATACATTATTCTGCATTTTGGTGGTCAGCCTTATATGGCAATGTATCCAACGGTTCTCGTTGTTTTTGTCGGTCTGTTTACAAGATTTATTGTATTGAAACAGCAAGTGCCGGCTTATAAATTACGTTACTTCGCTTTTTCCATTGTGGGAAAGAATATATTGCTTGGGACGTTTTGTTTTATGGCGGCCTACTATGTGCATAAGGCTTTACCTGTAAACTTTGGAACATTTATTTTAACTTCAGTCGTTTCATGTGTGATTGTTGCTTTAGTTGTATATACTTTGGGTATAACGCAGAATGAGAGAATAAAAATCAATAATAAGATTAAAGTTATATTCTCAAAATTATAATCACTTCCGAATTAATTGCATTTTAATTTATGATAGATTTTTCCATAATAATTCCGCATCACAATATACCTAGTCTTTTGCAAAGGTGTTTAGATTCAATCCCAGAACGTGATGATTTGGAAGTAATAATTGTTGATGACAATAGTTCTACTTCAAAAGTAGATTTTAAAACATTCCCGGGATTAAACAAAAGAGGCATAACCTGTATTTTTGATAAGGAAGGAGGTGGTGCAGGATATGCTAGAAATTTGGGGCTGGACGCAGCTGTTGGTAAGTGGATTATGTTTGCTGATGCTGATGATTTTTACAACACGAATGCATTAAATGCATTATTTGATAAGTATAAAAAATCAGATTTCGATATTGTTTATTTCAATGCATTGAGTATCTATGATAATGGAGAAAAATGTAAAATACAATGTAGAATAAACCAATATTTTCAAGCAATACGGAGAAAGAAAAAATGGGGATTTGAGGGATTGCGGTACAATACATGGGAACCGTGGACAAAAATGGTTAAAAAATCTTATATAGATAAATACCATTTAAGGTTTCAAGAGATTTTCAGACGGAATGATTTATTATTTGGAGTCAAAGCAAATGTTTATACCACAAATTTTGCTATCTATGATGAAATAGTCTATTATTACGTTCAACGAACAAATAGTATTGTTCACACAAAGCAGACGGAACAGCAATTTAATGAATTAGTAGATATTAGGTTTGCTGTAGATAAGTTATATGTCGAGCATGGTATAAAAAGACAATTCTGTGTTTTACATCTACTATATTTAGCTTATAAACAGAATGGTGTAGCAGAGGTATTGGCACTTTATAAAAAGATTAAACAAAATCATATTAGTCTATTTAGAGGGCTAAAATATTATATCGCAGACTTGTTTTTATTGGATTAATTGTTGAAAATAAGATGAATAATATTATCACATTAGCGATTGTGGCATTTGTTATTTCTTTGATGTCATATAAGAAGACAAATGGGGAAATAATGTCTTGTACCTTTATAACTTCATCCTTATTATGTATAAGCTCAATATTACTTTTTACTCAGTCTATAGTATGGGGAACCTCTATAAGTGAAAAAGCATTAATATTATTAAGTTTTGGGTTGTTAGCAGTCTTTTTAGGCGAATTTAACGCCCAAGCATTATATAAAAAACAAGCGCAAACAAAAAGAATTGTTTACAAATATTTCTCTTTTAAATATTGTAATATTTTATTATGTATTTATATATTATTTACAATTCTTTATGCTATGGAAATTAAGCGACTAGGCTCTATGTTAGGTTTTAATGATTTAACAGCAATTGGAGAAGTAAAGGCCAATATGGAAGAGCTTAACGACTCAATGAATCCGATAATACGACAATCGTATAAAATAGTTACATCTGCAGGTTATATACATTCCCTAATTTTTGCGAACAATGTTTTCTTAATTAAGAAAAGATGGTATAAAGAGTGTAAACACTTAATTCCATTTATATGTACTATTTTTATAACACTAGCAAGCGGTGGACGTTTAAATATTTTCAAAGTAATGATGGGACTAATTTTTATAAGTTATATAGTCCTTCGAGAGAGTAGCCAATGGCAAAAAAAATATATAGGTAAGATATTTAAAATTGGAGTTCCATTTGTGTTTGGTTTTGTAATTTTATTTAGTTCTGTAAGTTTGATTGTTAAATCTAACGCAGATACACGGGAAAAATCGGCAGTTTTTGATTATATTTCTTATTATGCAGGAAGTCCAATACAAGTTTTTGATATAAAAGTAAAAGATGGGCGTGAAAAATGGTCATTTTCAAGATTTGGTAACTATACATTTTCTGGCATTTATAAAATACTTGGTTTTAATGAGGATGCTAAAGCAGATAAGATTGGAAAGGGTATGGTTTATTTAGGAGGCTTATCGAATAAGGCGGGGAATGCTCAAACTATTTTTGGTGCTGCGTATCAAGATTTTGGATTTATTGGAATGTTGTTATTTATGTATATTACGTATTTCATCTTTTGTAAATATTATTACAAAAATATATTAAATTCGTATTCTTCTTATTGCAGAAACAAAAAACTTTTGATATACACGTATTGTTATGTTTCTATTATTGTGATGGCATTTTATGATAACTGTTTCTGGATTTTATTATCGACTACGGGCTTATTGACTTTAATAGTGTTATTGTTTATGTATTGGTTTTATTTTAAGAAATTAATTATAAAAAATTAAGCAATGAAGATTGGAATCTTGACTTACCATGCTTGCTTCAACTATGGTGCATGCCTCCAAGCATACGCTTTACAGCAAACTATTAAGAAAAAATGTAATGATTGTAAAATCATTGATTATCAATCGAAAAAGTTAATCGACATCAATCATCCGTTTTGTAAAGTGCCGAAACACCCAAAAGAATTAATAAAGAACTTGACGAGGTTGCCTTATTATTCCCAACTCATGAAAAGGAAAACCTTATTTGAAGACTTTATCAATCATACGCTGGATGTAAGCCAACGCTGCTCTACTGATGAAGAAGTAAGAAACGAATGCGAGAAATACGATTGCATTGTCTGCGGTAGCGATCAGACTTGGAATCTTGACCCTTCTATCAGATATGAAACTCCTTTGTATTACTTGAATTTCCCTAAAAAACAACGGCGAATCACATACGCCACCTCATTCGGCTCTTGGGTTAAGGATTTTTATACACGTGAAAAAGAAATAATGCCGTGGATAAAAGAGTTTGACAAACTTTCCATGAGGGAAGAGAGTGGCGTGGAACTGTTACGAAGCAAAGGATTGGAGTGCGAATGGGTGTTAGACCCGACCTTGTTGTTGCGAAGTGAGGATTATGACAAGATTGCCGTAAGCCGAATAATTTCAGAACCGTATGTTTTACTGTTTTCATGGAACGGAGCACACGAAGCCGTAGCAATAGCTAAAGCTGCAGCAGCAAAATTGGGTTGCAAGGCTTATTATATCGTTCCACCACCAAGAGCTATGTTTTGCGGAATAAAGCGCAAGCTTGACGTAGGTCCGAAAGAGTTTCTCAGCCTTGTAAAACATGCATCGTTTATTGTGACGAATTCGTTTCACGGAACTGTTTTCTCTACGATTTACCGTAAACCATTTATCTCCGCTATATATGGGAATGTTGATGCGCGTAGGGCTTCATTAATGAAACAGTTTGGTTTGGAAGACCATCTGATGAGTCCTGGAAACATTGATTTTGAAAAAATATTTAATACTGATTTCGGCAAAGTGGAAGAACGCTTGAAACCTTTGCGTGAATATTCGCTCAGTTATCTATATAACGCATTAAAAAATGATTGACTTTGATTTTGAACAATATTGCTGTGGTTGTACTTCATGCGCAAACTCATGCCCGGTCGGTGCTATACAAATGCACAAGAATGAAGAAGGCTTCTTGATGCCGGTTGTGGATAAAGATAAATGTACCGATTGCGGGCTTTGCAACAAAAGGTGTCCATACTTAAACGTTAATGCAGATATTGCCAGCTTCAACCTTAATGATTTTAGCGGAAAGCAAGCTTATCTTTATTATTCAAACAAAACATCTCGAAAGGATTCTGCTTCAGGTGGATTTGTTAACGACGTATTCTCTAAGTTCGTAAAAGAAGACGGTTATGTATGTGGGTGCGTATGGGATGAAGAATTAAGGGCGACTCACATCGTAAGCAACAATGACAGTGACCTGCCCAAGATGCAAAGTTCCAAATATGTACAAAGCGATTTATCGTCATGCTTCAAAGAGATAAAAGAATTAATAAAGACAGGTAAAAAAGTTGTATTTTGCGGTACACCGTGCCAAACTGCAGGCTTACGGCAGTATATCGGTAAACTTGCCGATACTGAACAAGTTGTTTTAATTTGCCTGATATGTCATGGTGTGCCTTCGCCTGAAGTCTGGGATTATTATAAGAAATGTCTGGAAAAGAAATTCAAGGCGCATATGACGAACGTGAATATGAGGGATAAATATACTAAGGGTTATGCCCTTTCGTATGCAAGGTATACATTCAAAAAAAGTGTCGTATCTGGGCGAAGTTTAGAAATGTCGGTTAACTGGCCGACGTATCTAAGCGACCCTTACATTTTCTTGTTTACGGACAACCTCTATTTACGAAACAGTTGCTACCACTGCAAATACAAATCCGTCAATACCGGTGCAGACATAATTGTCGGTGATTTTTATGCTTCTACGACTGGAGCAGGAAATGACGGATGTTCGTGCCTTGTTGCAATGACCGAAAAAGGCAACAAGACGATACAAGGCCTTGATGGGGCAATAAAAGAATCATCAATAGACGAAATCGGAAGTGTGAATGGTATGATTTGTCACTCTGTAGCAATAAACCACAAGCGTAATCAATTCTTTGCTGATTTAAACAACAATCCAGAAATGGATATGAATTTGTTTAAAAAGTATTTGCCATTTCGGTTTTATGTCAAAGACATATTAGGAAGGCTGGGATTGTTTAACGTTGTAAGAAAGATAATAAAATGAAAAAGGTGATGGTAGTCATGTCTACCTACAATGGAGGAGAACGGATTGTCAAACAGCTTGATTCTATCTTCTCTCAAGAGGGTGTAGACGTGGAATGTTTTGTTCGGGATGACGGGTCAAAGGATAAAAACACTCATACTGTATTAACCAAATATATGCAGCATGAAGATAGGCTGAAGGTTGAATTTGCCGAAAATGTCGGTTGGCAAAGAAGTTTTTTATTAGCACTATCAAAAGCACCCAAAGCTGATTATTATGCGTTTTCAGACCAAGATGACGTTTGGATGAATGACAAATTATCTAAAAGTATTTCCGAATTGGAAAAACATAATTCAGAAAAGGCACTATTGTTTCATTGTAATAGGATAAGTTGCACTCCTGCCCTAAAAGCATTGCCCATTCAAGCACCTAAAGTTCCATGCCCTCTGAATAAAAAAAATGCTTTAACGCAAGAATATGCGCAAGGATGCTCAATTGTAATAAATAATGTAGCCCGTGATTTAGTTTGTAGACATTTTCCATCGAAGGATGTGCCACATGACTTTTGGACAGGATTGATTTGTTACTATTTTGGTGAAGTCTATTATTCTCCTGAGCCATTATTTTATCATATTAATCATGGTGGTAATGCTTCTACTGCAGGACATATTAAAGAAAGCCGTCAACGTAGACTTAAGTCATTTTTACGGGAAAACAGTTATCCCAACGTGGCCAATGACTTAATAAATGGTTATTCTGATTTATTATCAACAAACGACCGTAATTTTCTACAAATTGTTGCCACAAATAAAGACAACTTTGTAAAGAAACTACGTCTGGTTTTGGACCCGGATTTCAAGCGTGTTAATTGGCAAGGGACGCTTCTATTGAAATTATCTGTTTTGTTAGGAAAATATTAAAACATTACTTTAATGAATATTCATAAAAACAAATCTCCAATAGCAATAAACGGTCAGTTCACAGCAAGACGGATGACTGGTCAAGAACGCTTTGCTTACGAGATAATAACCGAGCTTGACAAAATATGCAAGAAAGGTGAGTTTGAGTTAATAGTACCACAAGATGCAAAGGATATACCGAAATTGGCCAACATCCCCATTATAAAATATGGCAAGGCCAAAGGTTCGTTATGGGAACAGACGTTTTTTGCTTGGTATACCATTCTGCACAAAAGGATTTCTCTGAATCTTTGTTCGATTATGCCCTTGCTAAAACCGGGGATTATCTGTATACATGACTTAAGCTACAAAGTAAATCCGCAATATTTCACAACCCCCTATGCAAAAATCTCTCAATGGTGGCATAAATTGCAATATTATTTCGCATGGAAATTTTCCCCTATCATCTTTACTGTTTCCGAATACTCAAAACAGCAAATGATTGAAATTTATCATGTTAACCCTAATAAAATAGTAGTAATAGGGAACGGATGGGAACACTTCAATCGAATAAAAGAGGACGAAACTTTAAAAAAACGCAAGCCGGAATTGTTTACAAAACCTTATTTCTTCTCCTTAGGCAGTTTGGCTCCAAATAAAAACATCCAATGGATATTAAAAGTGGCACAGCGTCATTGGCAATATAATTTTTTTATTGCAGGTAAGGCAGATTTGAAAGCATACGGGGAAGATTATAAAGAATGTGATTATCCCAACGTCAAATTCTTGGGATATATATCCGATGGTGAGATAAAGTATTTGATGAGGCATTGCAAGGCTTTTATTTTTCCGTCTTTTTTTGAGGGTTTTGGCATACCTCCATTAGAGGCGTTAAGCGTTGGTGCAAAAGTAATCTTAGCGAAAAGCAGTTGTTTACCGGAAATTTTTGGAAATTCCGGATATTACATCAATCCTAACAATACGAATGTTGACTTAGATGAGATATTAAGCAATCAAGTAGAATCGGTAGATAAAGTGTTGAATAAATATAAATTTGACCGATTTGCAGGAATGATTCATGAACACCTAAAACCGTTTTTATTTGCTTCGAACAAACAGCATAGAAGGGCAACCTTTTAAGGCAAACAAATTAGAGAGTGCTTGAAGATTCAGAAAATGATACAAAGCTAGTGAGTGGTCAAAAAATGGCTATTAATTAAAATGAATACCTTCGCTGCCAACCAAATTTATGGAATTATGTATAGCAGTGAAGATCTTGAAAGGTTTTACTTTCAGTACCAGACCGAGGCATTGCCTCATGGAGAATCTTTCCAATCGTTTGTGTCCTGTCTGGAACTTCATCGGAACTTTTTTCAAAAACATCTTTAACGGGTGCAGGGATAATGTTAACATAGTTCCTGGCAAAATCACTTTGGCTACCGACCAATGTTAAATTCAAAACCAATTAATTAACAAAACTCGATTTAGGGCACTGAAAAGTGCCCTTTCAAAAGGATATGCCCTAAATTGAGTGCTTATGGATGTTTACCATGTTGTGAATGGTAATTTGTGTTTATGTTACATCTGCCGAAAGAAAAGATAAAGGAAGTTTGGGAGAAAGGCACCAAAGTGGATGGCTACAATTCTGTTATGTGGCGCAAGGACTTTGCCGGAGCATGGATTCGCCGCATCGACTATGGGAAACGCACGATGTACGGGTGGACTATAAACAGATTGTGCCCTGTGTCTCAAGGGGGAACTACTGACATTGAGAACCTAAATGCGATGCACTGGAAAAATGACTTATGCAAAGCTGACAACTATCCATCCTTCAGTTCGTGTGTAACGGCAGAAGGTAATAGGAATATAAGCAAGTTACAAGTATGGCAAGTGAAATAAAACCTCAAAATGGACACCAAACAGAAAGGCCATTGTCATTCCTCGGTAGGCATTTAAACTGGACAATTATTGCCTTAATTGTCTTGTTGTTATTGTGCGCTGTTGCATTCTTTTGGAAATCTCCCCTCTTTTGTTGGGATTGTGCAATAGATGCAGGACGTTGGGGGCAATTCGGTGATTTCGTTGGAGGAACGTTAGGGACATTTCTCACTTTTTTAAGCATCGTTCTTCTTTATAAAACATTTGAGGCTCAAAGAGAAGCGAACGAATTGACCAGACTCTCCAATGCGCAAATAGACGAAGAGAACAAGTTACAGGTGGAATGGGAGAAAGGCAGGCAGTTTGAAGAAAAATTCCATACATTACTGGCTTTATATAGGGAGGCAGCACATGCCTATAAAGACAGGAATGGCAATCCCTGTACCGTAGACGAGTTTGTTATTGAAACATTGACTGTATGCGAATTTAACAACAGAGATAAATATTTGAAAAGCACAAATGCGGCATGCCGTACATTTTTTGCAAATGTGAGGGGGAGCTTGCCAACAATAAATACGCACATGCGGCTGTTATACCAGCTTCTTTCCTTGTTGAGTGAAAGTGAGTTGGATGAGAAAAGCGAGAGGGTCTATGCCAAGTCGTTACGTGGACAGTTGAGCGACATGGAGTTGGTGCTGATAAGATATAACTGCTGGCGTAAGGTTGGTGAGAATATGCGCCCGTTGGTTGCCAAATACAATATCATGAAACATCTTCCGTTGCTTAACCTATTGGAATACAGGAAATATACGGAGATGGGTGGAGGAAGTATTCCCAATGATTACATTGGGCTTCTTAGCGACGAACTTGTTTTGTGGCGCAGAGAAATCAGCCATTTGTTTAAGATGGCTTGCGACACTGACGAGCAGCAAGAACAGGTAATGTCGTATGGCAGCTTATTTGATGTAAAGTTTAGCGTAAGCGATGATTGCCGTGACTACGAGATTATGCTCATACAAAAGAAAAACAGCAAAGTCGGCATTAAAGATGAGGTGGCAAAACTGCTGTTCGACATTTCTGACGAAGACATGAAAGGTCTCCTGTCGGAGTTTCACCGGGAAGTGTTTGATTTGGCAAACTTCAATGAATGGAACAACATAGAGGACTTGGAGCAGTCTGAAAAGCCAACGTACGGCTCTATTTCTATTGAACACCCATCTGGTATCCGAGAATGTTATAAACGAATCTCGTTTAATGTGAAAGGCAATAAACCTCTCAACGTTTCTTATTATCAAGTAGAGTTTCCTAAAGCCGAACCTCAAGATGATGAGCTTGTGGCTGAGGAATGTTTCGGAAATGAGAGCATCATAGATTAGAATAAAAATTCAAGTAACACAAGATATGAAAATACTATTTATTGGCGGGGCAGGCTTTATCGGGGCAAACCTAGTGAAGCGATTCTGTGAGAACGGAAGTTTCGAGGTAACGGTGATAGAGCCAGAAACTGCAAGTGTAATGCGGCTTGACGGACTTCAAGTAGAGATAGTAAGAGCATCGCTTGCCAATGTGGAAGTAGTAGAGCAAATCATCGCAAATAAGCGGATAGACACTGTAGTGCATTTGGTATCAACACTTATTCCAGGCAGCGGCTATGAGGATTTCAAACGGGAATTGACCGATATGGTATTCCCTTCTATCCGTATCATGGAATATTGTGCAAGGTTTGATATAAAATTCGTTTATTTTTCTTCAGGCGGCACAGTGTACGGTAATCGCACTACCATGCAACCGTTTGTAGAGACAGACGATATGGCACCCATAAGTTATTACGGGTGGTCAAAGCAGATGATGGAAAACAGCATACTGTTTAAAAACAGGACTGAAAAGTTGCGTTACCTTATAGTCAGGCCGTCGAACCCTTACGGGCACGGGCAAAACTTGTACGGACGGCAGGGGCTTGTAGCTGTGGCAATAGGCAAGATTCTCAACGGACAACCCGTAGAAGTGTGGGGAGACGGTTCGGCTATCCGTGATTATATCTATATTGATGATTTGTCGGAAGTGTTCTTCCAGCTTATTGACAATAATGTAAGCAATGAAACTGTAAATATAGGAAGCGGACGCGGGTACTCGGTGAACGATGTGCTGGCATTCCTGAAAATCATTTCCAAAGTGGACTTTAAGATAAAGTATGAGAATGCACGTCCGATGGATGTGTCGAATATGGTACTTGACACGGAGAAAATGCATAAGTTCACAAATGTGGAGCTTACACCGATGCTTGAAGGTGTCTCAATGTTTTACGAAGAATCTAAAAAGAATCAGAATATATGAAACGGATAGCAATCATAGCTGGAGTCTTGCATTCAGGTGGAAAGCGTAACCTGATTATGGAGTATTACAGGCATATAGACAGGTCGAAAATACAGTTCGACTTTATTTGCGATGCTGACTCGAATGGTATTCCCGAAAAAGAGATAGCGAAACTTGGCGGCAGGGTCTATACTGTAGCTCCATATAAACATATAATACCCCACTTAAAAGAGACATACCAGATTCTTAAACGGAACAAGTATGACACAATGCACGCTTTTGATAACATGTTAAATATATTCCCTATGTTTGTGGGGTGGCTCGCTGGTGTCAAGGTAAGAATCTCGGAAAGCATATCAAAAGGTGATAAGAACGAGAAAAAGACTTTAATTAAATATGCGCTAAGACCTTTTTCGCATTGGTTTGCTACCCATTATATGGCAAACTCGGTGGATTGCGGTATTTGGCAATTCGGGAAAAGCACATACAATAAAGGAAAAATCAGTATATTCAAGACCGTTATCGATGCTGAAGCCAATGCATTCGATGGAAATTTACGGGAAATGACCCGACAGAAATTCGGATGGAACGACAAGATTGTTTATGGCTTCATAGGCAGGTATGTACCTCAAAAGAATCCGCTTTTCCTTATAGACATTTTTAATAGCATAGCGAAGAAGCAAGCAAATGCAATTTTTGTAATGATAGGTTTCGGTGAGTTGGAAGAGGAAATGCATTCGCGGATTAAGGGCTTGGGAATATCTGATAGAGTAATAGATTTGGGACGGCGTGATGACATAAAGCAATTTTACAACGCCTTTGATGCTTTTCTCCTGCCAAGTCTTTATGAAGGTATGCCCGTAGTCGGCATTGAATCCCAATGTGCAGGGCTTCCGATTTTTTTCTCGAAGAACATAACGGAAGAGACTACGGCGTCAGTGCTCGCATATTATATCGGCTTGGACGAAACTCCAGATACATGGGCTGACAAAATAATTGAAAAAACAAAGGCAAATATGCAAGTCCGCAAAAGCCATGCGGATGATATAAAGCAGAATGGCTTTGATTCGTACAATGAAGCGCAAAGGTTGCAGGAGTTTTATTTGAACACAATAAAATAAATAAACCATGAAAGGAATCGTTTTAGCCGGTGGCAGCGGTACGCGTCTGTACCCTATCACCAAGGGAGTAAGCAAACAGCTGCTTCCCATCTTTGACAAACCGATGATTTATTATCCCATTTCGGTACTGATGTTGGCAGGTGTCCGGGAAATCCTGATTATCTCTACGCCATACGATTTGCCAGGATTCAAGCGGTTGCTGGGAGACGGCAGCCAGTTCGGAGTGAGGTTTGAATATGCAGAGCAGCCTTCACCCGACGGGCTGGCACAAGCGTTTATCATCGGAGAAAAATTTATCGGAGACGATTGCGCTTGTCTTGTACTGGGCGACAACATCTTCTACGGAGCCGGACTGAACACGATGCTGGAGCAGGCAGTTAAGGATGCCGAAGAAAATAGTAAGGCTACGGTATTCGGCTATTGGGTGAGCGACCCGGAACGTTACGGTGTGGCGGAGTTTGACAAGGGCGGCAACTGCCTGAGCATCGAGGAGAAACCGGAACATCCGAAGAGCAACTATGCTGTGGTAGGCCTGTATTTCTATCCGAACAAGGTGGTGGAAGTTGCTAAACACATCAAGCCTTCAGCCCGTGGAGAACTGGAAATAACAACGGTCAACCAAGAGTTTCTGCATGACAATGAATTGAAGGTGCAGACCATGGGACGTGGGTTTGCCTGGCTGGATACGGGCACACATGACTCCCTTTCGGAAGCTTCGACTTTCATTGAGGTTCTGGAGAAACGTCAAGGCTTGAAGGTTGCCTGCCTTGAGGGAATCGCTTATCGCAAGGGCTGGATAACGGCGGAGAAACTTCGTGAAGTTGCACAGCCTATGTTGAAGAATGACTACGGAAAGTATTTGCTTTCAATTCTTGAAGAAAAAGAAGATTCGTTGGAAAAGAACTTAGAATATTAAGGAATATGAAAGTAATAAAGACAGCAATAGACGGCGTGGTGATAATAGAGCCACGCCTATTCAAAGACGCACGTGGATATTTCTTCGAGAGTTGGTCGCAAAGGGAATTCGAGGAGAAGGTCGGGCATGTGACTTTTGTGCAGGACAACGAGAGCATGTCATCGTATGGTGTCATGCGTGGGCTGCATTTCCAGCGTCCGCCTTATACACAGGCAAAACTTGTAAGGTGCGTTCGTGGCCGTGTGCTTGACGTTGCCGTTGACATCAGGAAAGGTTCGCCCACTTACGGCAAGCACGTGGCTGTGGAGTTGACCGAGGATAACCACCGGCAGTTTTTCATCCCGAAAGGGTTTGCACACGGTTTTGCCGTGTTGAGCGAAACGGCGGTGTTCCAGTACAAATGCGATGAGTTCTATCATCCAGAAGCGGACGGCGGCATAAGCATTCTTGACGGTAGCTTGGGTATTGACTGGCAAATACCGACCGAACACGCAATACTGAGCGAAAAGGACACGAAGCATCCCTTATTAAAGGATTTTGAATCTCCTTTTAGAAGCTGTTTTGGATTTATCGTGTGATGATTTGGGATGAGTTTTTGAGGCATTTTTCGCTTCTGTGATGAGGAAGATAGCGGGCTATCTGACGAAGAACAGGAGCGAAAAGGACCAAAAAATCGCCCAAAGCACACACGAAAACGGATACATCAAGCCAAGAAAAACTTTTTGGAGAAATTCAAAACAGCTTCTTAATATATAGGTGATAAGTTGACGGGGACACAAGGTTCTGAATAGTTTTGCTAATGGTATCTAAAACCTTGTCAACTTGTCAACTGATACCTTGTAAACTAATAAAAAACAATGAACATACTTGTAACAGGCGCGAACGGCCAGCTCGGCAACGAGATGCGCATAATCAGCAAAGAAACGAACGACAACTATACTTTTACGGATGTCGTAGAGGTTGAGGGCGTTGAAACGACAATCTTGGATATAACTAATGCCGATGCCATACGGAAAATAGTGAAAGAAAAGGATATACGGTGCATAGTCAATTGCGCCGCTTATACTAATGTGGACAAGGCAGAGAGTGACGAGACATTATGCAGGAAGCTCAATGCTGATGCACCGAAGCTATTGGCAGAGGCGATGAAGGAAGTGGGAGGACTTCTTGTGCAAATCTCGACAGACTATGTTTTCGGCGGCGACCCGTATAACACTCCTTGCAGGGAAGACCAAAAAGGAACGCCGACGGGTGTCTACGGCAAGACAAAGCTCGAGGGCGAGAAGAACATAGAGACCGTAGACTGTGATTACGTCATCATAAGGACGGCATGGCTCTATTCCGAGTTTGGCAGAAACTTCGTCAAGACAATGCTGAACCTGACAGGGACTAAGCCAAAGCTGAATGTTGTTTTCGACCAGGCAGGAACGCCTACATACGCATACGACCTTGCGGTTGCAATAAAGACCGTGCTTGCAGATTATGAAAAGGAAAATCCTAAGGATGGATATTCAAAGCGTGGCATCTACCATTTCAGCAACGAGGGTGTTTGCTCCTGGTTTGACTTTACGAAGAAGATAGCCGAACTTGCAGGGAACACGACCTGCGACATAGAGCCTTGCCACAGCGACGAATTCCCCAGCCCGGTGGAACGTCCTGCCTATTCGGTATTGGACAAGACGAAAATAAAGGAGACATTCGGGTTGAAGATACCTTATTGGACGGATTCGCTAAAGGTCTGCATGAAGAACATGAATGTCTTAAAATGATAACGACAACAAAACATAAACGATATGGAATACAAGAGAAACATCATCATAACAGGCGGCGCGGGCTTTATCGGAAGCCATGTGGTGCGCCTGTTCGTAAACAAATATCCTGAATACCGCATCATCAACTTAGACAAGCTGACATATGCCGGCAACTTGGCTAATCTGAAAGACGTGGAAGACAAACCGAACTATACTTTCGTAAAAGCCGACATCTGCGACTATGAGACGGTGAAGTCGCTGATGGCGAAGTACAAAGTGGACGGAATCATTCATCTTGCGGCAGAGAGCCACGTTGACCGAAGCATAAAAGACCCGTTCACCTTCGCCCATACAAACGTAATAGGAACTTTGACGCTGCTCCAAGCCGCAAAGGAATATTGGGAGAGCCTGCCAGAAGGATATGAGGGGAAACGCTTTTACCATATCTCTACGGATGAAGTTTACGGAGCATTAGAGCTGACCAATCCGGAGGGAATTGAATCTCCGTTCACTACAAAAGCAAGTTCGGAGCACCACCATGCCTATGGAACCGAGTTCTTTACCGAGGAAACGAAGTATAATCCGCATTCTCCTTATTCGGCTTCAAAGGCAAGTTCAGACCATTTTGTCCGTGCTTTCCACGACACCTACAGAATGCCGACCATCGTGACCAACTGTTCCAACAACTACGGACCTTACCAGTTCCCTGAAAAACTCATTCCCTTGTTTATCAACAACATCCGCCACAGGAAGCCGCTGCCGGTCTATGGAAAAGGCGAGAACGTAAGGGATTGGCTGTATGTGGAGGACCATGCAAGGGCGATTGACCTCATCTTCCATAAAGGCAAGATAGCCGACACATACAACATCGGCGGCTTCAACGAGTGGAAGAACATTGACATAATCAAGGTTGTCATCAAGACCGTTGACCGTCTGTTGGGGAGAAAAGAAGGTGAGGACATGGACTTGATAACCTACGTCACAGACCGCAAGGGTCACGATATGCGTTACGCCATTGACTCACGCAAACTGCAACGCGAACTTGGCTGGGAACCGAGCCTGCAGTTCGAGGAAGGTATCGAAAAGACTGTCCGCTGGTATCTGGATAATCAGGCATGGATGGACAACGTGACGAGCGGTGACTACCAGAAGTATTACGAGGAAATGTATAAGGAACGGTAAACGTCTTTTTTGCCAACTCAAGGGCAATGCCGTCCCTTTTGTCCTATATTATACTTAACGGCTGTTTTTGGCTATGGTAAACATAGCTGGCATACGATGTACCATGGAACGTTGTTGCTGGGAGCGCGAGGGTTATTTACAAGCAAAAGTTTACCGCATAGAGCGGCTTGTTTTCCATCCATCCTTGGTCCTTGTAAGGCAACATCGACAGGCGCATTCCTTTCAACTGGGGATGTTTGTCAATATAGGTACGTAGTGATTTCGAACGGACATTTACCTCTGCTTTCACTTCGATAGGGATGACCTTTTCATCCTTTTGGATGAGAAAGTCTATTTCTACTCGCGAGTTATTCGCACTGTAATAATAGGCAGGGATGCCCTTGGATACCATCTGGGTAAGCGCAAATAGCTCGGTGAATGCGCCTTTGTACTCACTGAAACAGCTTTCGCCGACCAGAATGGTCTCTGGGGGCGTGTCTACCATCGCGCCCATCAAGCCGACATCGAGGGTGAACAACTTGAAAGCGGAAAAGTCCTCGTAAAACTTCAGCGGAAGCGACGGTGTGGTGACGCGGTTGACACGGTAGACCAGCCCTGCATCGATGAGCCACTGTATGGCCAGCTCGAACTCGGAAGCTCGGGCACCCTTCTTGATGGCACCATAGATAAATTTCTTGTTGTCCTTGGCTAGTTGTGAGGGAATGGTGTCCCACACTTGGTTGATGCGCGGCACTTGACTTGAAGGGGCATGCTTGGAGAAGTCGCGGCGGTAGCCGAACAATATTTGCTTTTGAAGGTTTCTCACCTCACTGATGTCATGACTCCTGGTGTACTCGCTTACCACCGCCGGCATACCACCCGTGAAGTAATATTGACGTAGACAATCGGTTAACTTGCCGGCAAAAGTGTCTATCACGTTAAAATCCCGTGTACGCAATATGTCTGCCAATTGTTTCTCACCAATGGCCATTAAGAACTCATCGAACGTCATGGGGAACATCTTGATCACGTCTACCTTACCCACATGAAAGGAGGTGTCGCCATGCAACGATATGCCCAACAATGACCCTGCCACGGCGACATGATACTCGGGGGCGTTCTCGCAAAAATATTTCAAGGAGTTTAACGCCAAGGGATTTTCTTGTATCTCGTCGAGGATAATCAGCGTTTCGCCAGGCTTGATGCTGACATGGGTAACGGCAGACAAGGACAAGATGATGCGGCGGATGTCATAGTCCCGCGAAAATATCTTCGTAACCACATCGTTGTTGTCGCAGTTGACGTATGCAATGTTTTTGTATTGCGTCCTGCCAAATTCTTTCAAGATATATGTCTTTCCCACCTGCCGCGCACCATTGAGGATAAGTGGCTTACGGTTGGTTTTATTCTGCCAATCAATGAGCTGAGCTAATATATTACGTTCCATATCGCATTTATTTGCACGAATAACTGGCACAAAGTTACATTTTTTTGCATGAATAAACAAGTGTTCCCTACATTTTTCTGCACGAATAGGAACTGTGGTTGCGCTATCCGAAGGCAAGGAAGCTGGGCATGACCGCCACGCCTTGCCGGTTGAACCGTAAGGGATTCACAGACTTATTTGACACGCTCATCACTTCGGACAGCATCGCGGACTTTATCAGGCAGGGATGGTTGTCCGCTTTCGACTATGTGTCTATAAGGCCGGGCAGTTACGATCAAAGGCTCATAGACGGCCTGTCGAAACGTGGTGCCGACGGCGATTATCAGGTCAAGGAAATGGATGCTGTGCTGAACCGCAGACCGAGCATAGAAAGGCTATATGAAAGCGTGCTGCTGTATGCCGACGGAAAGAAAGGCATCGTGTATGCGATAAACATCAGCCACGCACGGAACATTGCTGAATATTACAAGGAACATGGGATGAATGCCGTCGCCATATCCAGATGGCAAGGCCGACACTCTCTCTTGCCAAATACCTGCAGCAAGTAGGACGCGGACTCAGGAAAGTGGATGGCAAGGAAACGTGTGTGCTGATTGACAACGTGGGGCTATACCACATATTCGGGTTGCCGACCGATTATCGGGACTGGCAAGCGATGTTCGAAGGGTGTATGGCAGGAAAAGGCTATGCCAACCATATTGGCTTGGCAGTCCGTGACAGTTCTATATCCATTCCTACAGTCGCGGACAACGGGCTTGAACTTATAGTGTCGCACGACAACCTTATGACGTATCTTAACAAAGAATTGTCCCGTCCAAACAATACGGCTTGCCTGAAAGCCTATAAGGACGTGGCGAGTGGACTGTACGGACTGAGGCGCGGAAATATGATTACCTGCAAACCGCAGTCTGTGAGGGTGTTTGATATTCAAGAAGACTTTGCCATCGTAAGGCTGGTGAACTTGAGCATGGCCGTGGTAGACGATAGCGGAAAAGTGAAGCACAGCCTTGCCGGTTACAAAAGCGTAAGGATTCAGGAAAACCATATTATCGCTGTTACGGACAAGAGGAACAATGAAATGTACATCGACCTATACAGCGGACACTTGTACACGGGGAAACCTAAAGTTGTTAGGTTGGGAGACGTGCAGCTGTTGGAGGTGGACGGCATCTATTACAGCCGCACACGGGAACTGTACAAAAGCAGGAGGAGTACAAGCGGAACAAGCATCCTTACCTGCGGGCATTATGTGCGCATCGTAGATTATTTTTCATCTCCCCGATGCAGGCAGGTCAACGAGGACGATGCCACGTGGGGGTATGACTGCGTGTGCCTGCTTGCCGGAGACCACGACACATATTATCATTATTGCGAGATGTTGACTGGTGGAGACATCGTAATTGTCGACAATGCTGGGAAGTATTACCTTGTGGAGGATGCAAGCAAGGCCAAGCGATACATAGCCTGCGAGCATCCCCAAACACCGGAAGAGGACTTCGATGGTGTCATTCAACGGCTGAAGTCCGAAGCCATGAAACGCTTGACGGAACGAAAGATGGAAGAGTGGCAAAACGATGAACGGAAGCACAGGGCGCGGCTTGACGAGCTGAAAGCCGCCGTGCCGTTCAGGTCTGGTCTGAAATGGGGATTGCAGTTGGACGAGCGTGTTGTCGTACCGCCAATTTACAGAAACATCAAAAGCCCCGTGGGCTGTTATTGCGCCGTGGAGGGCAACCCCAACCAATGGGGCATCATCATGGTGGATGGGAAAGTGGTGATAGAAACGCGCTACACGGATGTGGAGATAAACGAAAACGGAACGGCCCAGCTGACAATAATACCAGGGAAAATCAAGACGGTGAATCTGAGAAAACAATAAGGTTGCATAATGCTTGCTTGGCTGTGTAGCCGTCAGACAAGAGAAATAAAAAGCCTTTGCATTTCTGTTCCAAACAGGAGGCAAAGGCTTTTCTTGCAGTAGGACAGATAGGTTTCCGCCACATCCGAATATTTATTGCGTGGACGTCTTATGCCAAGCTCCCTGCAATGCTTACACAATAAATACAAATCCTTATTTCAATAGCGGAAGCTGATCCAGCATGTTCTTAATGCGGATGGCTGTGCGGGGCATAGGTTCGGCTACGGTCAGCCCGACAATATCCTTTTCCTGCCCGATATCGTTTATCACACGCACCACTTCTGCGATTTTCATTCCATCCGGGACCACACCGACCGCCGCGATGATTTCCGCCGGGTCGAGTACATCCATATCAAAGTGAATGACAACCTTGGATGCTCCGCACGATTGCAACCATTGCCGTACCGCATCACTGTTCTCGCGTACATCTTCCGGTGTCAGGTGTTTGATGCCATATTGTTTTTGTCTTACCTTGATTTCGTCACGCTCCCAATCGCGCAATCCGACAAAAAGGATTTTGGAAGGGTCTATCTTCATCGGCAGTTCAGAAACAAGCTGTTTGTCGCCCAAGCCCATGCAGGCTGTTACCGCCATGGCGTGATAGCCCGCATAGGCATCGCCGGGCAAGGTAATGTCCGGGTGTGCGTCAATCCAGACCATTGCCACATCATCCTTGTATTTGTCCGCAAGGTAGGTAAACGGAACGACGCTTGCCGAACATTCTCCGCCCAGTGTTACGATTTTATCAGGATGAGTTATTTTCAGAATATCCAAAGCTGCTCGGGTCTGCGCGATGAGCGCCTCTTTGTCCAAAACGCCGTCGGTTACTTTACGCTCTATCTTGTCGGTTGCCACAGGAACCGTGTAGGTTTCTTGCCCGCTGTCCGGTGCAAGGAAATTCAGCAACTGCGCCCCAAGGTAATATCCCCTCGAAGCCTGCTCCGGGTCTTTTACTTCCGTTATCCAGTGGGCGATGTCTCCACCTTGCCACTGCGGATAAACCAGCCGGATGGTTTTTGTACGTTGATTATTATCCATGGTGATTTCGTTATTTTGTGCCTTGCCGGAAAACAGCGTTCCGCATAGCAAAGCAGTTACTAATAACATTCTGTTCATATTCCCCTTTTTTGTGTGCGAAGATAGCATCCTTACGCCACGTCTGCAAGTACGGGCAAATTATTCATATACGGATAAATTTGTCCCTATATCCGTTTCTCGTCATAAAATATGTACTTTTGTCCTGCGAATTGACAACATCAAATATATGTATAAGAAGAAAATACCCTTAGACCTGGATTGCGGTGTGGCCATAGCCATGGAAGTCATGGGCGGCAAGTGGAAATCGTGCATCCTCTACGAACTGGAGAAAGGCTGCAAACGTCCCAGTGAACTGCACCGGCATTTTGAGGATACCAGTCCCCGTGTCATCAACCAGCAGTTGAAAGAGCTGGAAATGCACGGCATGATAGAGAAAACGATTTATCCCGAACTTCCGCCCCATGTGGAATATTCCATCACGGACGACGGGCGGAGCCTTATCCCCATTATCCGGATGTTGGAACAATGGGGAAATGATTTCCGCCCGAAGATGGTGCGGATATTGGAAAAAACGGGAATGGCAGAATAGTTTTTATATACAATTGTAACACGAAAAAGTTATCTTTGCCCCGGATATAAATCAAGCAAACATGGAAACAGAAAAAATGAAAATGAAGGCAGGCAAGTTGTACGATGCCAACTATGACAAAGAACTGTTGGCGGAGCGTGCGGCATGTGCCGATCTGACTTACGAACTGAATCAGCTACGCCCCTCCAAAGCGGAAGAACGGGATGCGCTGGTAAGGCGCATATTGGGTAAAGTGAAGGGCAACTGCACGATTGTTTCTCCTTTCTTCTGCGATTACGGGTATCACATCGAAGTGGGTGAGAATTTCTTCGCCAACATGAACTGTGTCATCCTCGACGAAGCTCCGGTGAAGTTCGGCGACAATGTGTTCGTGGCTCCGAACTGTGGCTTTTATACGGCAGGGCATCCGCTGGATGTAGAACGCAGGAACCAGGGACTGGAATATGCACGCCCCATCACGGTAGGCGATGACGTATGGATAGGAGCCGGTGTCAGTGTGCTGCCGGGCGTGACGATAGGCCAAGGTGCGGTTATCGGTGCGGGCAGCGTGGTGAACCGGGATATTCCGCCACGGGTACTGGCCGCGGGAAATCCCTGCCGGGTGATTCGTGAGATTACAGAAGAAGAGGACTGCACCGTGACACCCAGGTAAGACGCGATGTACTTCATGGGGATTTGCTGGATGACCTCCGGATATTCGTCCAAAAGCGTCAGGTAGCGTTCGAAAGCATTCTTTTTCCATAAGTCCATGAGCCAGTTCTCGTAGAGCAGGATGAAGTTCTCCAGCATCCTGCGCCCTAAATTTGCCATGGTAATGGAGGAGTTGAAATGCCTGTGCAGTTCTTCTTTGGAAAGACAAATGGCCTCGCTCTCCGTCATGGCCTCGAACGACAGGCGCGAAGGCTCGTCGGAAATATAGCCCCAGACGGAAAACACCAGTTCGCCCGGCGTGGCAAACCAGGCAGTAGCTTCCTCTCCGTTCTTGAAGTGGTAAGCCCTCCAGATGCCTTTGGTGATGATATACACGTTGCTGTCGACCTCATCCTTGTGGACGACGATTTCATTCGTCTTGAAACCCAGAAACAAGGTCTCTTTCACCCGGTTCAGATGACTGGCTCCGTAATTGAACGAGAGGATAGGCACTATGCCGTCCGACAGTCCCACGAACATCTGGACTCCCAAATTCAATATATAATTGATGGCCGTAAATGCAGCTACTCCCACTTCTCCCCAGTTCTTCATCATCACCCAGTTGAAGAGGAATACCGTAATGCCGGCTGACAAAGGTAGTAAGTAGATGTTGAGAATTAGTTTATATAATGTGGTCGGCTCAGAAACGCAGATTAACGCAGATTTTCGCGGATTCTTTTAATTTACTATTTTTCGATTTACGAAGTAC
>NZ_NFJA01000057.1:0-24214 GCF_002159615.1 Bacteroides sp. An279 | reverse complement strand
TCCAAAAAGTTTTTCTTGGCTTGATGTGTTCGTTTTCGTGTGTGCTTTGGGCGATTTTTTGGTCCTTTCCGCTTCTGTTCTTCGTCAGATAGCCCGCTATCTTCCTCATTACAGAAGCGAAAATGCCTCAAAAACTCATCCCAAATCATCGCACGATAAATTCAAAACAGCTTCTAAAAAACAACGGCCGGAATCCCTCACGGACTCCGACCGCAAATTATGCTTCTTCAATTTTATGCTACTATTATCTGTAAGGCACCACGATGTGATTCTTTTTAGCGTCGCGCCAAGTGCCTTTCACCCGTACAGGTGGGCGGTGGGTCTTCTTCCACTTTTCTACCTGTGTGGCAGAAGGCTGTTGCCGCAAACTACGTGAAGCCGCTGCATTTCGGCTAACGGCATCAAACCGCACAAATTCTTCGTAGTCGTAAGTCCACGAACTGCCTTCAGAAAGTTGCATAACAGTCTTGTAGATTTGTTCGCGGCTGGGGGCATTCAAATAACTCGTGGACTCTCCGCCTCCGTTCATAGTGCTATATTCAGAGGGACGGTAACATCCATATTCCCAAGTGTCGGCTCCTTCGAATACGCCTAAGTTTTCGTCTTTATAACGTTCGTCTTTCAAAAAGCGAGCCCATTTCACGGTTTCAGGGTCACTGCGCCAATCCACATTAGCCCACCACCCTTTGGTAGTCCAAGCATAATCATATATTTCTTTGTTTTCTTCTGGCATGGTATCACTCCCCTCTATAATATATTCGTCTGCTAATTTGGCAATTCCATGTCCTCCAGCTTCATGTAAGACATCATAGAACCCTATAGTTGAGCTTAGAATGTAAGCAACGAATGATCCATCTTCATAGAGGCTTGCATAAGAAGTCGTAGCCAATTTTTTAGGATTAGCAGACATGATGATGTTCAACCGTTCTGTATTTATGCCGGGAACCTTCAGGGCATATTCAAAACAATCATCATCTCCTTCTATGGCACGTTTTGCTCCATCCGTATATTCACCATTGGGAGAAACGGCTTTGACCATATAAACATTGAACCGTTCCTTTAACGATTTATATGGTTCTACAGAGAAGAGTTCTTCCATAGCTACTTTCATGGTACTTTCGTAAGGACCTCCCTCCTCCATGTCTTTATCCACAAATGCATCCCCCATCAGCACAAGGTCTATGCCTTTCCCTACTGTTGCTTTTTGCAAGACTGTCACTTCTCCGTCTTTACTGTAATCTGTAGAGGTGTACATGCCGGGAACATATTCCGGATGTTCTTCCGGTTCACCAAGATAGGTAGAAATA
The DNA here is from genome assembly GCF_002159615.1 of Bacteroides sp. An279. Lineage (NCBI taxonomy): Bacteria > Pseudomonadati > Bacteroidota > Bacteroidia > Bacteroidales > Bacteroidaceae > Bacteroides > Bacteroides sp. An279. Next base: position 22,907 of record NZ_NFJA01000057.1, on the reverse strand, counting down.
ATTCTTTTAACTTCTCCAAAGAAGGCTTCTGAATCTGCTGGCGGAATGTAATTATCATAATTAACAAGATTTACAAGATTCCCTTCCTTGTCAAAAATGTAAGCCATTCTTGACTGGAGATAACTATTGTCCGTGTGTAAAAAATAATTGTCTGTTCCTATCACATAATCGAGATTTGTGGTTACTGTATTATCAATAATGTCTTCCCATTCATATTCTTTAAGTTCATTAGGCGTATTGCAATCCGTGAAACATAATAATGTTCCTAATCCTTTGTTTTGATAATCAAGTTGTAGGTTTATCAGTAATTCTGTAATATCCGGAATCATGGTTTTCCTTTTCTCTGCCGTCAACACTACGTTAATATCATTTCTTCGACACCATTCCAAACTATTCAGGCGAGACCCATCCAACAAGGTAAGGTTTGCATCGGTGATTTTCAAGTTGATACCCGTAAAATCAAAGTTTATTGGCTTTGAATCCCCATAATAGGGCTTGCACTGAATAATGATATCCCATGCAAATTCACTCCACCTGGGGTGCATTGTGATAGATGAAGGGATTGTCCCATGCATATTGTTGCCATTTAGCATAATCCATTCGCAATGGTCAAGAAATATAGAGAATGATTCAGGCAAAGTTCCTGTTAATCCATTCCCTGATAATACTATTCCTCTCACTTCACCATTTTCTGTAACACTTATTCCAAGCCACTCGCTAACAGGCTTGTCACTACACCAATTGGTATTATCACCCCAGTTATCTCCGCCGGTTGTTTTGTAAAGCTCTATCAATGCTTCACGTTCTATATCTTTTAGATTCACCTTCCCCGTTTGCTCCACGGTAATCTCTTGTCGGTTGTTGTTGGCATCGGCAATGGTAATGATGCCGGTGCGAGAATTATCATTGTCATTGGGGCTGATGGTGAAACTCAAAGGGTATTCCGTCAAGCCACGGGTATTGTTCTGTGTAATCCAATCCACGTTGGTACTGACCGTAAAGTCCACGTTAGTTTGGATAGAGAAGTTCAACGTTTCTCCTGCGCCTGATACTTCATACTTGTTTTTTGCCAAGATGATGGCATCCTTCTGCACTTGTACAATGTTTACGCTGTCTTTCAGCTCATTCTCCTCGTCCACGAACCGAATCACCGCGCTACGCGCGTCGTATGTTTCATTCGGGTCTACTATAAAATAATGTGTATAGGTGGAAAGGCTTCGGGAGGAGTTTTTCCTTAACCAATCTACACCGGGCATTTCGATTTCGTATGCCGTATTGCTTCGTAATTCCACCTGAATGGTCTCTCCGGCACTGCTTACGATGTACTCTGACTGACTTAACACCAAGGCAGGACCGGTTCCTATCTGATAGACCGTAACTTCTTCGGTCAAGCCGTTTCCTCCAGCTAACTTGATGACAGCCTGACGGGCTTCCGCCTCCTCATTAGCTTCTGCATGGAAGGCCAAGAATGAGGAAGTTAGTCCACGAGAACGGGCAACGGGAGTCAACCACGTTTGTGCACCGGATTCAATCTCATAAGTCACTTCAACATTCGCCTGCAGCTCTATCGAGAAATCGCCTCCTTCTGCTTCCAATTCCACTTTGTTGGAAGTCAGAAGCAACGCGTCCTTTTGCTTCTGTGTCACGGTAAGGGTTTTCTTTACGCTTCCCGATGTGATTGTGACCGAAGCATTACGTTCATCATAGCTATCATTTGCCGTAGTGACAAGGCTCAACGTATGAGTGCCCGCTTCACCGCTTGCAGGCGAAACACTAAGCCAACCCGAGGCAGCACCGTCAACAGAAGCCGTCCAATCGGAAGTAGTTGTAAAAGTCAAGGCGAGCGTACCGCCAGCAGTATCAAACACAGGAATATCTTCTTCCGATTCAACCGTTATAGACGGAGACTCAGGAGCAGGAGGATTCTCTTCTTTATCCTCCGAACATCCCTGGCAAAGCATCAGCAGCAAGCCAAGGACAGGCAAAACAAACAAATTCTGTTTCATTTTCATACTATCTAAATTACAGTCAAAACTATTAAAGAGTTATCATTTATCTGTGGTATAATACGGTCAAGAATAAGCCGCACTATCATATCGTTCTCTTTTCGCCAACGAGCGGGCAATACTCCGAAATATGACCATAATGGCTGCAAAGCGTACAAGCCTTTTCCTTGGAAACTAACATCGCGTTCTTATTACCCTTTTGTGCGGCTTGATATACCTTATTTAAATCTCTTTCCCAAGGCGAACACGAAGACAGCCCCCAACACAAAAGCATTCCCAATAAGACCAATCTGGAATGCATAAAAGATTTCCATGTCAACATTGATTTTACAGCCATATCTATTATTATTGTTTTTTCATAGTATAAATTCCGCAATTTGCCAATCCGTCTGTGTGAAAAACGCAGTAGTACTTACTTTGCCTCTGAAGTATATATCCGTAGGCGGATGAAGTATATATTCAACCGCACATGCAGTATATATTCAACCGCACATGCAGTATATATTCATCTGTCCATGCAGTATATATCCGTTTTTAAAGGGTATGTATTGGCTGGATACGGATATTCAATTTTCATAATATGCCATACAATTACTAAGCATACACTTTTTGCAAATTACAGCATTTTTTTTCAATTAGCTTGTCACCTAAAACAGTGATATTTGAAGCATATTGAACTTTTATGACCGCCCAACCACACATGTCCCGTAAGCCTTATCTTTGCTTTTGTATAGGAACATTCTATAAAAAGCGGTCGGAGTTCCTCCCGGAATTCCGACCGTAACAACTATTCAATAATATGCTGTTATTTTATCATATAACAGATAAAGCCGATTGAGACAAATGGAATAAGAAAATCACTTATCATCTTCTTTTTTAATTCCGTATTTGGCTTCTAACTCTTCATTCCATTTCTTAGCTTGTTCACGCAATGCATCCCGTTGCGAATAATAGGTATATTCTGTGACAAATTTTAACATGTTGCAGGCTTTTGCATATTTTGCAGGGACATCCGGAGCGGTAATTTTATCCTTAACATGTATTGTATCGCCTACAGCATGTTTCCCTAATCCTGAGCAAGATCCATAACCGATAGGTGTATCATCATCCATAATCAAATAATACAACCTGATATATTCTTCTGAATTTTGAGTCATTACGATGTCAAAGTTCACATGAAGCCGTGTAGTCTGCTCACCACCCCCGAATAATGCATATTCAGGAAGAGAAACTTTTTTCACCTCAATGTCCGACACAAGCTGATAAGACAGGCTATCCGACAATTCATATGCTACTTTTTCCCCTACTAGTTTGTCTGCCAACGGTTGGGCTTCTTTTCCTGCTTCTTCATACATCACCTGCATCTTGGCAACCAGCCCAAGAGCTTCACCCATACTCGCCTCCTTGCCTTGCATGGATGCGGCTTCTTTCAACAAGTCTACCGCCTTTTCTTCATACAATTCCGGTATATCGCCGAATAAACTTTTCTTGGCTACACCCGATGAGGATGTTCCATTACCTCCACAAGAGGCGAATGCCAATGCTGCTATCGCAACAAGGGCAAAAACTGATTGTTTTGTTTTCATAGATTCTGTTATATTAATTATATTGTTCCAATCCTACAAGAACCATGGTCCAGCCTTTGAACACCAGCCACAAAGCAGCCAGCGAAATAAGTCCTACGACCATCCCTGTCAACGGGAATAAGTCGATAATAGCTGCTATCAGCAAAATAATCATGCTGATGCGTAACTTGCCTGCACCTGCTTGCCCTTCGGTGCCTAAAGATGCCGACTGCATCATCGAGCCATACCCTAAGAACTCAATGATAAATCCAATAATCAGCAAGATGCCTGCCACGATGCCACCCAACAAGGGAATCCAACCGAACACAACTGCCACGATACCCAAAATAACGGCTATCTTCAGACGCGACACGCCCTGTGCACCTTTCTGGTCAACACTTTGCTTGAGTTTGCCTAATCCCACAAAGAAAAGCACCAGGCCTATCAGTGCTGCAATGCCTGTCATTGTAGAATCGCCGATGCTATCGTATACATGTAGCAACAGAGCCATCAATACCAGGTAAGCTCCCTGGCTTCCACTATTTTTCCAACGGATGCCCAAAGCCCCTGCACTCATAAACAAAGCGACAAGCAAGGCTATCAGACCCACATAGTCCAACCAAGCCGGCATATCGGGGATAAGCGAAAGCAACCCTATCACGATTCCGCCACCTGCCAGGCACAAGAAAGGTACGGGCATAGGCCCGATTTTGTAGAAAGCGTATAAGGTCCATCCGGCTCCGATCACACCTACCAACTGGCTGCAAAACACCGAAACGCTGAAATCGGGTAACCCCAACAAAGAACCCAAATCGGGTAACAAGGTACACACCAGCAACAGCATACAGAACTGAAGCTGCAAAAACTTCTGTTTTCTTACTTTTTCGTCCATAAACGTATCATTTTAAATGAAAATATATACCTAACTTCAACTATAAAAAGGACAAGAATATGCCTTCCCGTCATATTTATCCTCTGGCAGATATTTCTCACAAGAACCATATTCATAAAATTGACAGAATTGGCAAGTCTTTTCTCCGAATACAGGTTTGCCTACAACTTTCTTCTCTTTACCATCATCAATTTTAAAGGCTTCAGCAAACATACTTGGGACAGACCTCACAATTGCAAAAGCAAACAACAAGAGAGGTATCAACACTATTGTTGTCAAAGTAGACAAAACGACTGGAAGCAAACATATCCAAAAATAAAAGAAGATGTAAAACATTTCAAACACATTTGCTTTAACTTTCATATTCACAATGAACAAAGCAATCAAATGCAACGCCACAATGCCATACAGTGCCCAAAGAAAATAGTCGTTAAGGGTATTGGAACTAAACAGATAAACCACTGCCCATACCACCACTGCAAGAAAAGCATATCCCGTACAGGAATTACGCCCTGACCATACTTCCGAAAGCATAATGACAGCTTTATAAGCAAACAAATTCACTCCAATCAGCACAAAGCAAGCAATCCAATAAAGAATAGTATGTCCCCAACCGTATACGCTCGGTGAAAACAGATATTCATAATACCCCCATGTATCACAGGAGGAATAAATAAAAAAGAGGACATTGGTAAACAAAGAGACCAATGACAACAAGGAATAATAAACGCCGATCATTGTCCGGTTTATATTCTCCCTTAAAAGAAGGAAGAATCCAACAACACACAAAACCAACAAGACTATAGCACCTATAATCATGTAGCGTTCATACGTCTTTAATGTCTCTTCAGGAATCTTAAGCGTAGGTATTCTCTCTTCCCACAGATTACCACGGTCCTTTGTCTGCAAATCTTCATACATCGACTTGCCGGTATCCAAATTGAACAACAGCTTCGAATCTACAATATGCCAAGCACCAGTCCGAGCATTCTTGACACAAATATCTGAACCTATCTCAAAAACTTTCTTTATGGTCAATTTATCCCCGACTTTTATTGTGTCTCGACCCGGTCCTAACAATCGCTTTGTTTTAGTCACAATTTCGTCTTTAACTCCATATTCCTGAGTCGGATAACATGAAGTTAAACCCAAAAGACTTAACACTAATATAATAAATGATAATATTCTCATTTTGCCTCTAAAATATATATCCACAGGCGGATGAAGTATATATCTGTTTTCAAAAGGTATATATTGGCAGGATGCGGACATTCAATTTTCATCATATGCCACACAATCTACTGAGCATACACTTTTTGCAAATTACAGCATTTTTCTCCAATTAGCTTGTCACCTAAAACAGTGATTTTTCAAAGGAGAATAAACTTTATTGAATGTTCGCATGAAGAGCCTTTGCAAACATAAGTGATGTGGCTGGCTCACTTATGTGAAACGTCCGACTCACTTATGTTAAACAGGCAACTTACTTATGTTTATCAAAATGCCTGTTTATCAAAATGCATCCTTGAATGAAAAAAATCCAACCACCCGGCATGTGGTTTCAAATAAATTACTATTTTTGCATCGGTTAACTATTATAAACAATTATGCGCACGTATTGCCTGCATCTTATCCTGCTGATTTCCGCTTTCGTGATACCTTTATCCGAAAGCAAAGGAAAAGAATTGCCTACCGATACCCTTCTGGCGCATCTCTATGACCAGGCAGTCTCGCTTATGGGAGAAGGCGAATACGACTCGGCTCAGGCTTATTTCGACAAGGCTTTTGCTATGGAAGGCGTAACCGGCTCACCCCTTTATCCGGTTCTGCTCAACGAGCAAGCCACCTTGCTCTTCTATAAAGGTGAACTCGCCCGCTCGCTGGAGATGAAGAAAAGCGTATTGCCCTACTTGCCCGAAGTGGAGGACTTAGAGAAGCACGTCAGCGTGTACAACGACCTGGGTGTGCTTTATCACCGGTTCAACCGGCAAGATTCTTCCCTTTATTTCTATAACAAGGCACTGGATGCCGCCCGGCAATACGGAGACAAGAGCTGGATAGGAAACCTCAACCTGAACCTGGCGGTATTCTACTTTAACCTGCGGAACTATGAAGATGCGGAAAGGCACATCGACGATGCGTTGAGGTATGTGCTCCAAACCGATGACCTTCCCACCACATTCGCTGCCTGGCAAGTGCGGTCCGCCATCAAGGCGCAAATCGGAAAGACTGAAGAAGCGGGGGCTTCCATCCAACAAGCGTGGCAAATCGCATGCGGTCCCGAAGGCAATGCGGAATGGAAAGTGCGCTGCATCCCCGGCATGTACCGGTACTTCCAGCGCAAAGGGATGACCGACTCTATCCGTTATTACATCGGCATAGGGAACAAACTTTTGGGAAAGCTTCCGCCTCATAACATTTCCGCCGTGGGATTCATCCAGACACGAGGCTTGGCGAACTACGAACAAAAGCGGTATGCCGAAGCCCTGAAAGACTTTATCTACCTGAATACCCATCCGACAGGAAGCGAAAAGAAATCGCTTTTCGAAAAAATGGCGGTCTGCTATCATCATTTGGGAAATCCGCAAAAAGCCTTCGCCTATATGGACAGCGCACGGATGTGGGCGGACTCGCTCGCCAAGCAAGAAGTCACCTCGCAAATGGCAGAAGTGAAGGTGAAATACGAGACACAAGAGAAAGAACTGGAAATCACCCGGCTCCGCGAGAAAGTCTTGAAGCAAGAAGCCGACTCGCTGAAGATAGCCCTCGCCCTGATAGCCGGACTGGCATGTCTGGTTATCATCCTGCTCCAGCAACGCCACAAGCGGAGGAACGCCGAACGGGAACTGCTCCGGATGAGGCAAGAAAAAGAACTGGAATCGGCACGAAGCTACATCGAAGGACTGGAAGAAGAATGCAGGCATTTCGCCAAAGAGCTTCACGACGGTACCGCCAACGACCTGCTTGCCCTCGAAATGAAAGCCCGCACGGAAAAACAGGCGTCAATGGCTGAGGCTATCAAACAGGTAAGGGAAAACGTAAGAACCATCTCGCACGAACTGATGCCGCCCGAATTCGAAAGCCTCAGCCTGAACGAGATATTGAGCCAACATGCCCGAAGCCTCACGGAAAACACGGGCGTCCGCGTCAGCTATAACGAAGGCTCATCTTCGCCAACGCCACCCGACGCGTTGCCCCAAAGGACCGCCCGCGAAGTGTACCGAATCGTGCAGGAAATCACCATGAACGTCATCAAGCATACCGACGCTTCAAGCATCGGCATCCGCCTCACCCGCCATACAGACGGAAATATCCTCTTACAGATTACAGATAACGGTCATCCCATATACCCGAACCGTCCCCAAACGGAAGAAAAAGGCATCGGGCTACGTACCATAAGCGACCGTGCCAAAGCCATCCGGGCTACAATCGAAAACCAGACCGGCGAAAAAGAGAACCGCTTTATAATGACTTTCAAAATCGAATCCAATGAACGAGAATTTGTATAACATCCTTATGATAGATGATCATCCCATCGTGACCGACGGCTTGGAAAAGTTACTTAGTACGCATATCCAAGCACATTGCATGAAAGCCAACGACTTGAACACGTTAAAGCAAGTCCTTACGGGAACGGATTTCAACCTGTGCATCACCGATTTGGAATTTCCGGGCACAGACGGTTTCAACCTCATCCGAATGATACACGAACATCTGCCGCAATGCCCCATTCTGGTCTATACCATGCATGAAGAGCCTTGGATAGCCACCAAACTATACGAATCGGACATCCGCGATTTCATTAGCGGAGCTGTATCCAAACACGCTGACCTTAATGAAATTCCCATGGCAGTAAATACCATACGGAACGGTCAGGAATACTTCAGCCAGTCATTCAGTCTATTGTACGGTAAACGGAGCAGAACCGAGAACAGGTCACCTTACCGTACCTTGTCCGAGCGGGAAAAAGAAGTATTGACATACCTTATGCAAGGGCTGAGTACGCGAGAAATAGCCCGGCGCATGTATCTCAGCATAAACACGATACAAACCTACCGCAAACGCCTGCTTGAGAAAATGAATGCGAAAAATGTAGCCGAATTGGTCAGCAAATGCAAAGGATTATTTTGATGGAAACCAAAACTTTTATTGGCATCAAGCTTATGCAGGTTGTGCATACTGGAGGAAAACTCACCGTAGTTTACACCTCGGCTTACACATAATTATTAACAATTGTATTACTTATCTCATATAAATATAAGTGGTCCTATATTGGATAGGTCTCTATATTTCTGTTTATATCAGTATTCCCGTTTTGAGAATATCTGCATAGAGAGGATTGTTTGTATCTTCTGTAAGTAGAACTGGCTCTATAAGATTGCTTATCTTACGTTTCAGTTTTCACAATAAAGGAGTATCTTCAAAATAATCATCACTCATTCGTTCTACCACAACGGCAATGTCAATGTCGCTGTCCTCTGTGTGGTTGCCTTTGCTGTATGAGCCATAAAGGTAAAGATCCTTTAAGGGCAAATATAACTAATTCTTTTTAGAAACAATCATTTGATGTTGAAAAACCTTTTTATTTCGGACTCCCAATAAAGCAATAAAAAAGAGAGCTACATCGCTGTAACTCTCTGACTCTTTGTGGTGCCAACGGGAATCGAACCAGTGACACAAGGATTTTCAGTCCTTTGCTCTACCAACTGAGCTATGGCACCAACTTTACAATCATTGTTTCTTGATTGCGAGTGCAAAGGTAGGCAAATTTTTTGAATCTGCAAACTATTTTGAAACTTTTTTATCAAAAGTGCAGAAATAATCGGAAAAGCAAAAGGATAAACGATTTTTTTGTACTTTCGGTCAAAATTGACAAGAAAGAACAACGATGTGTGCTACTAAAATCAATAAACAATGAAGAAAATATATCCGAAAGAATGGTTAAAATTGCATCCTTATCAAATAGTGGACGAAGTAGACCGCTATTACACCGATGTAGCCAATCAGATTTACCAAGTACTGAACACGCCTTTAGCAGACGGAATGTTTGAGGAGAAGGATGCCCGCTATTTTAGCCTTTGCCTGACAGCCTGGTTTGAGGATGTCATCAGCCAAGTAGGAATTTGGACTACTTTTACAGCAGCGTGTAAGAAACGTTACGGGAACTGGCTTCCCTTTTATCCGCTGGATGAAAATTATTACCCCGATGAAATTAATGTCGAAGACATACGCTTTCTGTTATGGCATCATATACAGTTCTCTTCCCGAGATGAAGGACGTATTATTAATCCCGAAAATCCAGTGATAGAACTTTTCGCGAATGAACTTTACTGCATATTGGATGAGATTTATGAAACGGCACCCGAAAATGAACGGCTTTGGCAATTTATGCATCCCAAGGGAAAAGGAGGATGGGACAGTTTCGAGAAGTATCGTTTAGTATTGCAATGGTTTCATTATGACTCTTATTTCAATATCGAAAACCAAAAGCAATATGAGGATGAATTAGAAGAAACAACAAGCGATTTAAGCGAGGATTGGCAAGGGAAGAAGAACTTGCTCGTATATAACACCTATACAGCCTTGATGTTGCAAGGGCGCAGAGACCTTTTATCCTTGACATCTTGCGAATGGCTGGCATTGTGGGCTGAACAGAACAACGGTCCGCAAGAATGGCGTTCGACAAAGGAGTATATAGAAAGTTTCTTCTTGCTTACAGGGGAAGATGACGGTTTCTTGTATTTACAGGATCTATGCGGTAAGGATGAAGTGTATCGAGTTGCTAAGGAATCTTTCGACTTGAGTTCTATCAAAGAAAGGCAAGTGGGTGAATCAGTTGCTCTCTGCACCTTGCTGCATTATGGAAAAGTGTGGAATCAAATAGGTATAATGAGTCTGTTGCCGTCATTGAATAATGACATAAAGCAAGCTGTAGAAAGCCTGCGTGACAAAAAAGAACATCGGAACGAAAAGGCTGTGTATGAAGACTTCATACGGGCAACCGGCGGAAAGCCTTTTTATTTCTGCAAATCCCGGCAGGAAATGATTGGTTTCCTGACTCATGAGATGAAATACCGTACGGCTGAAGGATTGAAGTTGCCTCCAATAAGAGCAAAGCATGGATTGATCTTGATGGCAAGTCCTCGTACGGGGCTGTACATACAAACCCAGTTATGCGAATGTGTCAAGTCGCCCGACAATCCGTTTTACGATGCAAAAGCCGCTGCTCAAAAAGCGCTTTCTTTCTTACTTAGCCCGGACGTGATTCCATACGACTTGAGTTGCATGTTGCAAGACAGGGGCATGCTACCGGATGCGATGCTGAACAGTTTAAAAGGGGAAGAGTACGGACGGAAATTCTTACAACAAAACGCGCACTTTCTGACAGATTATTTCTTCCACCGTTGCCGGGAGAAAGATTATGATGCATAATTTAAGCATTCTATTCACCACAGAGGACGCAGAGGCACACAGAGTATTTAAATTTTTCTCTGTGGTACTCTGTGCCCTCTGTAGTGAATAATGCTATTTCTATATCTTACTTCAGCGGATTCCAGCCTTGGGCTTTCAGTTCCAGTTCGGTTCCGTCGCGCGTAAGCAAGGCACAGCCTAAGTCGGGCCTGGTGATGTAGCCGATGACTTTCACGCCTGCAATCTGCTCTACTTGCTCGTGTGCCGTGAGGGGGACGGTGAAGAGCAGCTCGTAATCTTCGCCTCCATTCAATGCACAGGTAGAAAGGTTCATGTTGAACTCCTCTGCCATGACGGCGGTCTGGTAATCTATCGGGATGCGCTCCTCGTAAACTCGGCATCCTACCTTGCTTTGCGTACAGATATGCAACAATTCAGAAGAAAGTCCGTCGGAAATGTCCATCATTGCCGTGGGCTTGATTCCGGCTTTCGCCAGGCTTTCGATGATGTCGCGCCGTGCTTCCGGTTTCAGGAAACGTTCCAACAGGTATTCTTTTCCGGCAAAGTCAGGCTGCACATCCTTTTCTCCTTGGAACACGGCTTTCTCACGTTCCATCAGCTGGAGGCCCATGTAGGCAGCTCCCAAGTCGCCTGTCACGCAAATCAAGTCGGTTTCTTTCGCACCGTTGCGGTACACAATCCGGTCTTTTGCCGCCTCGCCGATGCAGGTGATAGAAATGGCAAGCCCTGTGACCGAAGAAGTGGTATCACCTCCCACGATGTCCACATGGTGTTGGCGGCACGCCAGCTTCACCCCGTCGTAGAAGTCTTCGAGGTCCTCTATGCAGAAGCGTTTCGATACGGCAAGCGATACGGTGATTTGCTTGGGCGTCCCGTTCATGGCATAGATATCCGAGAAGTTCACCATTGCCGACTTGTATCCCAAATGCTTTAGCGGAGTATATACCAGGTCGAAATGTACGCCTTCCATCAGCAGGTCGGTAGTAACCAATACCTGTTTATCCGGATAGGAGAGTACGGCGGCGTCATCGCCTACGCCGTACTCCGACTCCTTGTTCTCCAATTTAATATCTTCCGTCAGGCGCTTGATTAAGCCAAATTCGCCTAGCGTCGCTATTTCGGTTCTGTTTCCTTCGTGCATGGCTTACGCTCTGTTTATCAGTTCTCTCATAATAGTGGTCATGCGCGGCTGGGCGGCATCGGCTGCCTTTTGCACTTCTTCGTGCGATACTTCCACGATTTTACCTTCTACGCCTAAGTCGGTGATGACCGATACACCAAACACCTTAATACCGCAATGGTTTGCCACGATGACCTCGGGCACGGTGGACATACCTACCGCATCACCGCCTAAGATATGGAACATCTTGTATTCCGCCGGAGTCTCGAACGTAGGGCCTTGTGTGCCTACGTATACGCCTTGCTGTACCTTGATGCCTTTTTCCTTGGCGATTTCCAATGCCTTGGCGATTAATTCTTTCGAATAAGCCTCGCTCATGTCCGGGAAGCGGGGACCGTAATCGATGTTCTTTCCACGCAACGGATGTTCGGGGAAGAGGTTGATGTGGTCGGTGATAATCATCAGGTCGCCTATTTCGAAATCAGGGTTCATACCTCCGGCTGCGTTTGATACAAAGAGGGTTTTGATACCCAATTCACGCATCACCCGCACAGGGAAGGTCACTTGTTGCATCGAATAGCCTTCGTAGAAGTGGAAACGTCCTTGCATCGCCAGGATGTCTTTCCCGCCCAATTTGCCGAATATCAGCTTACCGCTATGTCCTTCTACGGTTGAAAGGGGAAAGTTGGGGATATCTTTGTAACTTATTTCATATTTATCGGTTATCTCATGTACTAAACTTCCCAAACCGGTTCCCAAGATAATGGCGGTTTCAGGATGAGTCTGCATTTTAGCCTTCAGAAAGGCGGCTGTTTCTTGTATTTTCTCTAACATATTCTATGATGTTTTGGTTGAACATTTCTTTTTCTTCTTCATCGAGGAACTCTACCGTAATAGGCAGCACATATATATAAGGTATCAGGTCCTTGTCCATATCAGGGTGTCCGATGAGCCTGGCTGCATCTTTTTCGGTCGTGACGATGAACCGCTTTTTTTCCGGCAATTTCCCGAATCTGTCTTTGATGCATTGTATATCGGAAGCATCGAAGGCGTGATGGTCGGGAAAAGTAAGCGGAACGATATGCGGACTGTATTCCGACAGTTTTTTTATGAGAGGGGCAGGCGAAGCGATACCCGTAAGGAGCAAGATGTACTCATCCGTCCGGACGCTTTCAAGGTTACGTTCGGGTGCCTCTACAAACAAAGGCTGGAGTTTCCCGTATGCCAAGGTCGTGAAAAACAACTCTTGTCGGGGGAGTGGCGCCAGTTCTTTCCGTATGGCATTCCGGATATCTGTATCCAGACCGGGCGGACATTTGGTGACTATCAGAATGTCTGCCCGTACTTTCCCGCTTACCGGTTCGCGCAAACGCCCGGCAGGGAGTAAAGCATCGCGCGTAATCAGGCGATGATAATCGATAAGCAGAATGGTGACGCCTGCATTCACATACCGATGCTGGAAAGCATCATCCAAGAGGATAACCCGTGTACCGGGTGCCGTATGTCCATCAGTCAGCAGGCGGATTCCATGACACCGGTCGCGGTCTACCGCTACGTAGATGTCCGGAAACTTGTGCAACATCTGGTAAGGTTCATCACCTATCTCCTCAATGGGCGTTTCCGGATTCCCTAACACAAATCCTTTCGATTTCCGTTTGTATCCCCGGCTCAATACAGCTACTTGCCATTCCCTGTGTAACAAGCGTATCAGGTATTCAGTGTGTGGGGTTTTGCCTGTGCCTCCCACCGTGAGGTTCCCGATGCAGATAACCGGTACGGAAAACGTGTGCGAATGCAGCACGCCTCTATTGAATAAGGAGTTGCGCAAACGCACTCCCACTCCGTATAGCCAAGCTAGGGGCAGCAGGCTGCGGTATATCTGTATGTCGTTCGGCTTGTTATGCATATTTTTAGTTGACTAATGTGAATCAGGAGTTAGAAGCTGTTTTGAATTTCTCCAAAAAGTTTTTCTTGGCTTGATGTATCCGTTTTCGTGTGTGCTTTGGGCGATTTTTTGGTCCTTTTCGCTCCTGTTCTTCGTCAGATAGCCCGCTATCTTCCTCATCACAGAAGCAAAAATGCCTCAAAAACTCATCCCAAATCATCGCACGATAAATTCAAAACAGCTTCTTAAACGTAGTTATGTTTCACAGGAGTTATCACTTCGTTCAGGAGTTAAAAGCAATAGCCTTGCTTCTGAAAGTGGTGCAAAAGGTATGGGTTTCTAACTCCCAGCCTGCCAAGCGGGCGATAACTACCTATAACTCCCTTTTAACTCCTGATTGGCATGACTAATTAATTGTCAATATAAAAGGCATGCGTGCCTGGATGTGGTCTGCATTCTTGAGGTTCTTCACGATGCGGAACGGTTCGTACCATTCGCCCAATTGCTCTTTCAGCCCGGCGGACAGATAGTGGTCTGTTGTCGAATTGAGCAGGCTAAGGAAGAATTCCTCTTGTTTGGGATAGTCCATTACGGTGTATTCCGTTATCTCTGCACGCTCGGCTGCAATGGCGATGGCACGGTCAATACCGCCCAGTTCGTCTACCAGCTTCAGGTCTTTTGCCATTTCGCCTGTCCATACACGGCCTTCGGCTATTTTCTTGATGTCTTCTACCGGCATCTTGCGTCCGTCGGCGCATCGTTTGGTAAAGAGTTCATAGCCTTTGTTCACCATTCCCTGTACCAGATTTTTTTCTTCTTCGGTAAACGGACGGCTGATATCGCCCAGGTCGGCAAGCCGGTTGGATTTCACTACATCAAAATGGATGCCCAATTTGTCGTTCAGTAACTTTTGGGCATTAGGTATTACTCCAAAGATACCGATAGAGCCGGTCAGTGTAGTAGGTTGGGCTACAATCCAGTCGGCTGCACACGAGATGTAATAACCGCCCGAAGCCGCATAGTCGCCCATTGACACAATGACCGGTTTCTTTTCTTTCAGCAAGGTCACCTCACGCCATATCTGTTCCGAACCGTATGCGCTTCCGCCCGGTGAATTGACACGCAATACTACGGCTTTCACGTTTTCGTCTTCGCGCAGTCGGCGCAGATCGTTTATCATCTGTTCCGAGTTGATACCTTCGTCCGAAGCCAGTGCGCCGTCACCTATCTCGCCGGCAGCATAATATACCGCCAGAATGTTTCCACTCTTGTCTTTCGGTATGTTGCGCTGTACATTCACCATATCTTCTACGTAAAGGGTGTTCAGGTTGTCGTCCTCATCAGTCCCGGTCAGTTGCTTCAGATAGGCAAGCATTCCGTCCTTGTACAGCAGTGTGTCTGCCAGTCCTGTCTGGATGTACGCTTCGGCAGGCTGGAAATCCATGTTTCGGTCGGCAAGTGCATTGAGTGTATCGGCAGGGATGCCGCGCGATTCGGATACATTTTTCACCATCTGTCCCCAGATAGAGTTGACAAATGCCTGTGTCTGCTCGCGGTTTGCCGGACTCATTTCGGTGGATGTGTAAGGTTCTACCGCCGATTTGTAAGTTCCTACACGAAAGATTTGCATCTCTACGCCCACTTTGTCAAGCAAGTCTTTCAGGAACATTGATTGTGCAGCTAGTCCGTGCCAGGCAAGGCTGCCTTGCGGATTTACAGCCACTTTGTCTGCTACGCTTGCCAGGTAATATGTGCTTTGGCTGTAGTTGCCTCCGTATGCCACAACAAATTTTCCGCTTTCCTTAAAGTCGAGCAGGGCATTACGTATTTCCTGAAGCGAGGCACTTGGGCAGACAAAGGCTTCGGCATTGAGGCAGATACCTTTTATCTTTTCGTGTTCTTTTGCTTTGCGGATGGAATTGAGAATGTCGTTCAGTCCATAGGTCGTAAACTTGTCACCTAAGAGCTGGTTCATAGGATTCGATTGGCTGCGTTCGGCCACATTTCCACTGAGGTTGATTACGAATACCGAATTGTCTTTCACCGTGGTTTCTGTTCCCGATGATGCCACCATGCCGGCAATGCTTGCAATGCCGATAATGGTAAAGATGGCCCCCACGATACACAGACCGATAACGGTAGCCAGCAAGTACTTTAAGAAATCTTTCATTGTCGTAATGTATTTGGTTTTGTTTCTTTTGCACAAAGATAATGATTTCTGGATATTTTGCAAACCGATTTTGTCCTGTATATACTTTGCACGGAATAAAATTGTGCATTTAGTGTAACGTAACTATTTTATCACAGCGGACACAGGGTATCACAGGGAAAAATTTAAAAGCCTCTGTGTCTGCTGTGGTGAAAAAATGCACAAACTTGTACCGCGCATGACATACATTACAGGCAAGAATACGACAGAAGAAAACATCGGCACCGCATGGCGTTTGCAGCAAACGACAAGTCTCGTGTGCGTGAAACAATTCCCTGCATAATTTTCCCTAAAAGAAGCGTTATGCACATCTTGTAAATCGAAAACCTAGGAAATTTTCAGATGAACACAAGAAGAAGGCATAGTGGTTCTCACGCTATAGCGTGGGCTGCTATCACTCCACTCTTGTGTTAAGGTTTTCCTAGGACCTTCGATTTACAGTGGACATTGCAGTTCCACGCTTGAACCAAATGTTGCAATTTAATCACCTGAGTATCAAATATTAGTATAGGGAATTATATAGTTATGATACCATATAGTTCCCTATAATTGTAAGTATTAACCTATTTTTTCTGTGCGACTTCAATTGCATCGTGTTTTAATTCGTTTTCATCCTCTACCGCATCTAATACTTTGTCTGCTAATGTATTTGTGCAACAAATCCGCAGTGGTTGTGCAACGCCGCAGTAGAAAAGTACCGTCCCGGATTGTTTTTTTGCGCCTTTTATCGGAATTCACGGCATTGTAACCGGAATGAAATGACCGGACGCTATTTTTGTTATCAAATTCATAAATTGTCCGTGTTATGAAAGAAGAAGACTTGCGCCAAGAAGCCTATAAAGAATGCAAGAAAAGCCAACGAAAGGAAACGATTATTGTCTTTGCGATAATAGCCGTGGCAGGTACTCTTTCCGGGTGCGCATTTATTCCGGTTTATTTTTGGTTGGGCTGTGGATTAGGTCTTTTCCTCATCGCGCTGGCTTGCTCCTTTGCCCATGCCACCTGGAAGAGGCATCAAACTGAGCTTCATGCGGTTGCACAAGGTGTCTTGGCGGAAGCTGAAGTGGTGGAACTGAAGGAAGAGAAGGATTCCGACGGCAAACAGACGACAATGGCCGTCTATGAATTTGCCTTGCCCGGAGGCTCGAAGCACCGCTTCAAGGAATCCGTTTCCTCCTCGATGGCGGGGATTTTGGGGCTGGTACGGGTAGGTACCAGGCTTCCCCTATTTGTTGACCGGAATAATCCGGACATTTTCTATAAGATGAAACACCGCCTCACGGAACAATCCGTTCCGGATATGGACGATGCCGTCATCAGCCAATACCTCGGAAAGTATGGGAATAGTTTGGACGGGCTGAAGCCCGAACAGGTAGTCCGGGGTTATAAGCAATCCAAGTGGATATTGGGAGCATTCTTAGGACTCATCATCGCCGGTGCATTGGGAGTAATCGGTTTCGCGGTGTACACTAATTGGCAGAATATGCGCCATGACAAGATTGAGCTTCCTATCGGTGTGTTTATTTCCCTCTTAGGCCCGACGGAAGTCTACCAGTATTTTCCCGAAACCGATGAATGGAGCTACTATGCGGATGATTTTGGCGTAAGGCGGACAGCCCGTTGGCGTTATGACAGCAAATGCCGCAAGCCAATACAGATAGGCTACACTTCCATCTCTTTTACACCCCAAGAGGCGGGCGACTGGCCGGAACTGCTTATTCCCGAAAGTTACCGAAGCCGGTTGGACGAGTTTGCCGCTGACAAGACGGACAACAACTTGACTCCTCCATGATTTATCACTTATCCTATTCACTAAAAAAACATATTCAATGTATCCCGACAGAGAGAAGGCATTGGCCAAAGGCAGACGGAAAGACAAAACATTTATCCGCGTATTCTGCGGCATATTTATTCTTCTTGGCATTATCTTGTTCACTGCAGGTATTGCCGTTGGCGTCAGCAGTCATACATTCCGGCAAAAGGCGGAACCGGTGAATGCCGTCATCCTGGCCATGCGCGGAGCGACCAGCGAATCATTGGGCACTCCCGTCGTGGAATATGCCGTAGACGGAAAATCCTATACAGCCACACTCAACATGGCATCCTCGTCCATGCACCCGGGCAAGCGGATAACCGTATATTATCAGAAAAACAATCCCCGGGAAGTGCGCTATCTGGACGATAACGGCTGGCTGGTTGCCCTCTTCGTGTTCATGGGAACCGTGTTTGCCGGGATGGGTGCGGCATTCTGGCTGGTGAAGCGCAGCCATGAGCGGAAAGCCCGCCGGTTGCTGGCCACTGGAAAAGTGGTGGAAGCGGAAATCACAGGCATCCGCGAGGATACAAACAACTCGATGAACGGACGTCATCCCATCGTGGTCAGTTGCCGCTACACCGCACCGGATGGACGGGTGTACTTCTTCCGCAGCGGTTCCTTCTGGTACGAAAGCTACGAGATAGACCCGAAGAAGAAGGTGCGCGTGTATGTGGACCGCAACAATCCGGCGGATTATTATGTAGATGTGGACAGTGCCATAGGGTAATTAAACGTGCCGGGTTTCCTGTTTGCAAACAGACCGGATGACCTTGCTGTTTGCCCTGTCCACCACGGAAGTGTCCAACAGGGCAAGGTAAATGCGTGTGGTGTTTTCCGAGTCGTGCCCCAATGCCTCGCTGATGACCGGCAAGGGGATGCGCTGGCTTTGGGCGATGCTGGCCCAACCGTGCCTGCTCACATAGAACGTGAGCTTGACGGGACATCCTGCCATCCTGCCGATTTCCTTCAGCTTGCGGTTCATTCGGTGCGAGGCGTTCAGGTATATTACTCGCTGCTGAACCGTGATTTTGAATGGGAACTGATGCCGCTCGGCATAGACCAGCAGGTAGGCAGCATCATCTGGAGTCCGTTGGCTGCCGGACGTCTGGGAGGGCGCTACCGCCGGAACAATCCCATGCCGCAAGACGGAAGAGTGGCACGCGGAGGCGCACCTGTAAGGGATAACGTAGTGGCTTACGATCGTCTGTATAATATAATAGATGTGTTGGATGAAGTGGCTGCGGAAACGGGAAAGGCTGTGGCACAAGTGGCATTGAACTGGTTGTTGCAACGTCCTACGGTGTGCAGCCTTGTCATCGGAGCCAGTTCAGAAGAACAACTCCGGCAGAACCTGGGGGCGGTAGACTGGAAGCTTACGGCAGAACAGATGCAACGCCTCGATGCCGCCCTGGTTGCGGTCGGCATCTGCCTGCAAGGTTGCACCACTTCGTATGCGAAAGACAGAGAAGATGCGAAAGAAACTCCCGCAGGAGAACGGTTGGAGATTTCTTTCCGCTTCCAGCGTGGCGGCATTGCTTCCAGCCAATATGCCATTTGGATAGAAGACGAAACGGGCAAGTTGGTACGTACCTTGTATGTTACGTCTTTTACAGCAAAAGGAGGATATGAATACCGGAAAGATGCCGTTCCCACATGGGTTGCCAAAGCTGATCCGAAAAATAGGATATCCGGCAATATTGATGCTTTCACTGGTGCCACTCCTCGGAACGGGACGTTACATTATGTGTGGGATGGTAAAAACAATGAAGGTATGCCTGTATCCAAAGGGACGTATATGGTTTTTATAGAAGGCACGCTGTATTGGGAGAGCAGGGTTGTTTTTCTCCGCTAAATTGCATTGGGGAAGTTGCGAAGAGGAATCAGTTCTTGTATCTTCCCGATATTATGGAGCTCCTTCAGTGAATAAAGATATGATAACAGATTTGAAAGTCTTTCATATGGCAAAGTGAATTTTGTGTCTGTTGTTCATGCAGTTGGAAAGACATCGGAAACAGGAGAAAAACAAATCCGCCGGCTTCCTTGCTCACGCAAGCTTGCCGGCGGCATTTGAAATCTAAGAGAGTTTATAGATCAATGCTGTATTTAGTTGACTAGGTAACTAGGTACTAGTTGACTAGGTTTGTAGATACTAAGGTGTTTAGTTCCTAGTACCTAGTCACCTAGTGCCTATGAATTTATTCCGTCTTCAGGTTTTCCACCGGATTCTCTCGTGTGGCTTTCAGGCTGATGAGGTATACCGAAACCAGTGAGATGAGGGCTACCACGGTGATGGAAGCTATCGGAACCCACCACGGGAAGGTGCTGTCGAAGGTCACAATCTTGTCTATCTGGTGTACGCCGAATATCATTAGCGGGACGGCTATTGCTAAGCTGATACCCAGGGAACCGAGCGAGAACTTCATCAGCCTCTCCTGCTCGCCCAGCGAACTGGAGCCGAATACCTTGCGTATCGCCATGTCGCGCTTGCGCTGGGCGATGAAGTAAAGGCTCATGGCGGTTAGTCCTAAGAGGGAGATAAGCAGGGCGGCACCGGTAAAGATAAGCATCAGGCGGTTCATGCGGCTGAAGTCGGCGTAGAGGTCACGAAGCTGGTCGCCGTACCATGCCGACTCGAAGGAGAAATCCTTGGCGGCTATCTTGAAAAGCTGGTCCAGCTGTTTCTTGTAAGCGTTCAGGTCGCCGTCCTGTACTTCCACCGAAATGTTCCATGGATAGATGCTGTCGGGATGCTCTATCTGTATCTGGAGCGGATGGATATCGTGGTCTATCAGGCTTCGGCTGATGACAAAATCCTTGAACACGCCGGCTATCTGGGTGCGTCCGTAATTGTTGCTCGTGAAATAATCTTTGGTCCCGACAGGTTCCAACATCTTCATCGCCCGTTCGCTTAGAAAGAAATTGTTGCCTCCTATCGGCGTATGACGGTCTTCGGTTATCTGTATATGGTAGATGTCGAGGAACGCCGAATCAACGATAAAGGTCTGGAAACTCATCTCCAAGGTGCTGTCCGCCGAAGGAATATAGGTGGTATTGTTGTTCCCTCCGTCCAAGGGTACGCCGCATGAGAAAGAAACATGCTTCACGAAGGGCAGCTTCTTTGCTTCGGTGCGGAAGAGTTGCAGGTTCTTTTGAGAGCCGTAGGACGGATAAGTCAGCACATTGCCGTATTCGTAACCCAACGGTGCGTGTACGATGCGGTATATCTGCACGGAGAGATAGGCGGAACAAGTGAGCAGGGCAATAGTCAGTCCACACTGCACGATGTTGAGCACCCGCAGGTAGACGGCTTTCGTCTTGCGTCGGAAAGTCCCTTTTACTACGTCCATAGGGTTGTAGTTGGAAAGTATCGTAGCCGGGATAAAGCCCGAAAGCAAGGTCAGTGCTGCGATGAATACGATATAGATAAGGAGGGTCGCGGCATTGAGGTCGCCCGTGATGTCAAGCTTGGCGTGAAGCAAGTCGATAGCCACAGGTTCGGCGGCTTTGGCAAGGAGGAAGCCTATGATAAACGAAACCAATGTGAGCAGTGCTGATTCGGCTATCATGCGCCAGAAAATGTCGGGGCGTGACGAACCGAGCAGGCGGCGTGTAGCCATTTCCTTGGCACGGTAGCTGGTCTGCGCCACGCTCATGCTGATGTAGTTCAGTACCGCCATCAAGAGGATAAGCACGCCGATGGTGATGAAAATCACTACCAGCTTGAAGTCGTACTGGTTGAGGTAGACAGTGGCAGGAGTTTCGGAAAAGTAGAAATCATGCCATGGGATGAATTGGACTTTCTTGAAGCTGTCACTGTCTCTGAACAACCAGTAAAACTCTCTCAGGAATGCCACTACATCATCGGCTTTCCGGTTCAAGTCAGTTCCCGGAGCGGTGCGGAAGAAGAGGGTGCTCCCCGCTGCATCGTTCATTTCGGTGCATTCCATCGAACAACTCCATTGGATGTATTTCATGTTCTCGAACGGGATGAAGATGTCGATGTCCGAAGGGATAATAGAGTTGTTGATGTCCTCAACGATACCCGTCACGGTAAATATCCCGTTATTACAAGGGATGATTTTTAGGGTCTTGCCTACGGTGTGCTCGGTGCCGAACAGACGAAGGGCGGCGGAGCGGGTAAGCACGACACTGTTGTCATCGGTAAGCAGTTGTTCGCGGTTCCCTTCCAGCAAAGGGAAGCGGAAGAACTCGAAAAAGTTCTTCTTCACGCTGGCACCTAATACCTGTACCGGCTTGTCGTCCGGTTGCACATACGGATTTGATACTTTGATGGCGCACCAGTCCTCTATCTCGGGATAGCGGCTTTGCAGACGGTCGCCCAAGTTGTAATGTCCTCCTGCCCAGTGTTCGTTGGCAAACACATAGATGCGGTCGGCATCGGGCAGATCTTTATCCACGGTGAGCTGCCGTGTCACCATGTTGGCGATAAGGAGCACGAACATCAGCGAGATGCTCAGTCCTGCCACGTTGACGAATGTAAAGAGCTTGTTGCGCTCCAAGAAGGTGAAATAGGTCTTCATTTCAATTAATAATTAATAATTAACAATTAATAATTAATAGTTGGTTGGTGTCTTTTTCACCACAGATTACACGGATTTTTAAATTTATTAATCTGTGTAATCTGTGTTGAACTTTATTTCATTCTGTCTTGATGCTGTTCGCCGGATTCTCGTTGGCGTTCTTCCAGCTTTGCACCGTGACCGTAATCATGGTGATGGCGGTGACGAGGAGGAAGGAGGTGAGGAATATCCAGGCACGGATGGGAGTGCGTTCGGCGAAGCCTTCCAGCCAATGTTGTCCTATCCACCAGCCGAAGGGAGCCGCTACGATGAAGCATCCTATCAGTATATAAAGGTACCGCTTGTTGAACATGCGGAGGATTTCGCCCGTGGTGCTTCCGAATATCTTACGGATGCCTATCTCCTTGCGGCGGTACTCGCTCTCGAACATGGTGAGCCCGA